>JACRBO010000269.1 GCA_016219235.1 Chloroflexota bacterium | reverse complement strand
TTCAGATGCGGCGGCGCGCCGTCGTCGCGCTGGTTTTGCTCATCGCTTTTGTCGCGCTGACCGTGATCATCAGTCAGCAACCCCCGCCCCCTCTCGCCACGCCTGTCGCCATCGTCAGCACGCCGACGCCTATTCCACCGTCACCGACTCCGACACAGACCCGGCTGCCGTCATCGACGCCGACGCCCACGGCCTCTGCCGTCATCAGCCCGACGCCAACCCTGCTGCCGACCTCGACATTGCTGCCGACTTCTACACCCGAAGTCACCGTGCCGCCGCAATTGCTCACGCCGTTGCCAGCGGCAGCGTCGCCGGCCCCCAACGCTCGATTAACCTTTACGACCTTCGCGTCCGTGCTGGACAACAGAAACAATCCCGTCGATGCAGGTCAGGTCTTTCCGGCCGGGACACGCAGTGTGCGGGTGTTCTTCCGCGCCGCCAACGTGGGCAATGGTGTAACGTGGAGTATTCTGTGCTACAAAAACGATCGCCTGGTGGATAGTTTTGCGGGACCGTGGCAATGGGGCACGCGCGCCCAAAACGCGCGCGCTTTCTGCGCGATTGACGGGTCCACCGGGACGTATGAGGTAGTCGCTTATCTCGGCCTGATCAAACAGTTTGACGCGACCTTTGAAGTCATCACAGTCGCCGACACGCCCACGCCGACGGCCGCCACTACGCCAGCGCCCTGAAATCTAAACCGCGTCTGCTGGACGCACCGCGTCTGCTGGACGCACCGCGTCTGCTGGACGCACCGCGTCTGCTGGACGCACCGCGTCTGCTGGACGCACCGCCGCCGCCGTAGACGGCATCGGCAGCGCCGCCAACACCGCGTCAGTATAAGCATCCGCCTTCTTGAGTGGCAGCCACACCGTAAACGTCGTGCCCTTCCCTGCCTCGCTCTGCACGTCGATGCGGCCTGCATGCGATTGCACGATCCAGTGCGCGATGGATAGACCCAAACCCGTGCCGCTGCCCGGGCGACCGTTGCCCGCGTTCAGCGCCGCCACCCTCGATCGGGACTTCTCCACCCGATAGAACCGTTCAAAAATCAACGGCACGCCGTTGGGGCCAGGCTGCAAATGTTCCGGCGGAATGCCGGGGCCGGTATCGCTCACATCGAGGCGCACCCAGCTATCCTCACGCGCCAGTCGCACGGTGACCTGTCCGCGCGGCGGCGTGTACTTGATGGCGTTATCGATCAAATTCAAGAACAACTGCCGCACCCGATCGGGGTCGCCGTTGATCACCAGCGCATCAGTCGTCTCGCGCTGCAACACTACGTCGACCGCCCCCGCGATCACCTGTACCTGCTTCACCATTTCGTTCGCCAGTCGATCGACCTCAATGGTTTCACGCCGCATCGGCAGACCGGCGTCGGCCTGGGCCAGCAGCAGCAGATCGCCGACGAGCCGCGTCATTCGATCGGTTTCAGTGCGGATCGCCTCCAGCGAGGCCGGATCAGCCCCGCCCATACGCCGCAGCAAATCGACATTGCCCCGGATCGTCGTCAACGGCGTGCGCAGTTCGTGCGAAATATCGGCCACAAACCGCTGCTGTGATTTGAACAGCCCGTCCAGCCGATCGAGCATGAAGTTGAACGTCTCGGCCAACCGGCCAATCTCGTCTTGATTGCCCGGCTGTGTCACCCGCCGATCGAGGTCACGCGCCCGCGCGATGGCGGCAGCCGTCTGGGTGATGCGGTCCATCGGCTGCAGGGCCTGCCGCGCCAGAAACGCGCCCACGATGGCCGCCGCCAGCAAACCGATCCCGCCGCCCACCATCATCAACACCCCCAACTGGCGCAGCGATTCAGTCACATCGTCCAGCGAAGCCGCCACCTGCAAATAACCCACTTGCTGATCGCTGACGGCGATCGGCGCGGAAAAGACCCGCACCTGCGCGCCGCCCACGGTAACATCATGCGTCACGCTGTTTTGCGGCGTAACCAGCGTCAGCGCTTCGGGATCGAACGGCTCATTGAAGACGCCCACATTGCGCGACTTGCGCACGACTTGATGATCGTTGTCGATCACGACGACGGCCACGCCCGGCGCCTTGAAGATATCCAGTTCCTCCGGCACGTCCACTTGCAAAATGTTGGAAAATTTCCGCACCCGGCTGGCGCTCAGGATGCGATCGGCGGTCTCGGCCAGCTGCGTGTCGATATTGTTTCGCAGGTTATTAGACAGCGTGGTATAAATGCCGGCCCCCAGCGCAACCAACATCACGGCCAGCACCAGCGAATACCACAACGTTAAGCGCAAACGAATGGACATAGGCCTCAATTAACAATGCACAATGCGCAATGATCAATTTCCAGTGAGTGTAACTGCGATTCAATGATGCCGCAACTGGTTAAACGGGGGATGAAGCGGGGATGAGAGACGACAGGCAACGGACAGGGATCAGGGATTGGGGATTGGGGATCAGGAAAGTGAGTTTCCGTTACGCCTGATCCCTGATCCCTGATCCCCTTATTCTTCACGCAGCGCGTAGCCGTAACCGCGCACGGTTTGCAGCAGGCGCGGCTCGTTCTCGGATTCCATCTTCTGCCGCAGGTAGCGCACATACACTTCGATGATGTTGCTTTCACCGCCGAAGTCGTAGCCCCAGATGCGATCGAAGATCACTTCGCGCGTCAACACCTGGCGCGGATGCCGCATGAAGAGTTCCAATAGATCGAATTCTTTGGCCGTCAATTCCAGTTTGCGATTGCTGCGGCGCACTTCGCGAGTGCCGGTGTCCATCATCAGGTCGGCCACGCGCAGCACTTCGCCCTGCCCTTCGGCGACGGGTTTGGCGCGGCGCAGCAAGGCTCGCACGCGGGCGACCAATTCGTCGAAGGCGAATGGCTTGACGAGATAATCGTCCGCGCCCGCGTCCAGCCCGTGCACCCGATCGGCGATCGCGTCTTTTGCGGTCAGCATCAGGATCGGCGTCTGCCCGGCGGCCCGCAGGCGGCGGCACACTTCCAGTCCGTCCAGGCCGGGTAGCATCCAATCCAGCACCACCAGATCGGGCGGATCGTCGCGCGCCGAAGCCAGCGCCGCCAACCCGTCATACACCACGTTGACTTTGTAGCCTTCGAACGTCAGGCCGCGATACAACGTGCCCGCGATACCTTCATCATCTTCAACGACCAGGATTTTGTCTGCCATGAGCGTATTATAAACTTTAGGATACGAATGTGCAAAATGAAACGAGTCAGCGAATCAGCGAGTCAACGAATCAATGGTTGCAAATCTGCGTTAATACGGCCAGCACCCTGGCCGACGGAGGTCGGCTTTGCGTGTTGTAGGCGCGGTTTCAACCGCCAGCGCGCCGTCGCGCGATCCACTGTGTCGCAAAATCAACTGCTGCGCGCTGCAAGAACAGGCGGCTGTCGGCCGAACCGATCGAGCCACGGCGCACCGGCGTGACTGCTTCAAAAGCCGCGCCCAGTTCATCGAACACGTCGGAATCGAGGTCGATGTCGTGAATGACCTGCCACACACGGCGGCCATTTTCAAAGATGGGTGCGCCCTGCGCTTTGGCTGGAGCATTCGGCGCACGATACTCGCCCAGATGAAACGAGGTATTGTTGCCATACGGCACACCCAACAACAAAACGTGACCGTCCAGATCATACACCCGCGCCAGCGGCGAACCCTCGCCCAGGCCATAGTCCAGCGTGTGCGAAGCCGTCACAAAGCCTGCGTGCTGGCCCCAAGCTGCAAATGAATCCTGCGGATGATAGCTGCGCCGCACCTCCGGCCAGGCGCGAAACGTCTCCGCGATACGGCCCATGCCGCGCGTCGGTGTGATCTGCGGATCGAAGGCCGGCATCGTCTCGCGAATGATCGACCACCACTCGGCGGGTACGGGCGGATGCTGCCACTCGGCCGGATCAGACAGTTCGCCGGAATGCGCGGGCATGACCAATGTGCCTTCGGGGGTGAGCACATCCATCAACGCTTGAATCATCGCCACCGGTCCGCCGCACACCCAGCCCAGCGCGCTCAACGACGAATGCACGATGACGGCCATGCCCGACTGTAAGCCCAGGGCTCGCAAATCCTCCGCCAGACTCTCGCGCGTACGCGGTGCATCAATTTTGATAATCGTATCGGCTTCACTCATCACTTGTCATTCCCGCGTGCATCTGGCGGGAATCCAGCAAGCCCGCCAGCACAAATTTCCAATCGGCAGTCTGAATGCCCGACAGAAACGTTCGGGCACGACGTCGACTCGTCACTCATTTTTCAGCGCCGCCAACACCTTCTCCAACGCGATCAGACTCGCGCCTGAATGCGCGCCCTCCACGCCGTCGAGCGTGTACTTGCGATCGAACGGATTAGCCTGAAATTCAGGCGATTTCAGCAGATTACTCAAGCAGGCAGCCACATCCGATCGAGCGGCTGCATCCCACAGGCGCGCCTGCTTCGTCCAGAACACCGTATACGAATAATCGATCGGTTCACGGTCGGCGACACGTCGTTCGCGTTCGGCGTCGGCTTGCTGCGATTGCGTCAGGGGCGGATCGCTTTTGATCGTCCGCTTGAACAGCTTCATAGCGCCAACTCCATGATCCACAAACCAAAATGTTCAGGATTGATCTGATAACCGGCCTGGGTCAACGCGTCAATCAAGGGCGCATAATCGCTGACACCCGCGCTCACTTCTGATCGATGCAGCCGCGCCGCCAGGCCGCGCAGCTGCCGCGCCAGTTCGATCACCGCGCCCGGCTCGCCGTCGAGGTGATCGACGCGCAGGCGATGCGACCGATTGTCTTCGCTGTCGTCGTCGTATTCGGCGGAGCGCACAACCGCCCAGGCAGCCACGCGCTCAGCGCGCCCGTCGGCTGTCTTCAAGCCGAAGGCTCGTCCTTCAGCAATCGCGCGCGTGATGGCGGCTTCGCTCATCGTCTGCACCGACCACGCATCGCGAAATGCGTTGTATTGATAGCGCACCAACGGCGAATCAAGCCACGTTAGCGTGGCGAGTACATCGGCTTGCGTCAATTTTGTAGGCGCATCAAATTCATCAGAAGCCGCCGCCAACCGCGCCGCAAAGGTAACCGTATGTTGAAAGCCCGACTGCGCGCCGATGGTCTGGCTGCCAACATTATCGTAAGCTGTCATATAGCGGATGACCTTGCCGCCCAGCTGCCGCGCCAGATCGACGTGATAGCGATTCAGCGCCGAAGCGATGCCGCGCCGCCGAAAATCGGGATCGACGCGCAAGCCCTCGAACCACCACTCGCCGTTGCCCAGATCGGTGAGCTTCGCAATCGCCACCACTTGATCATCGATCAAAGCCGCCGTGAATTCACCCGTTTGATCAGCCAGCCAGTCATCGAACACGTCGCGAATGTAATCATCTTCGTCCACGCCCCACGTGTGCGCGGTAAACGCCAGAATTCGATCTTTGTCCATAAGTTCGACGGGACGAAAAGTAAGTATAGTCGTCATGATGGTGAAAGTTTACCACAGCCAAAATGAAAGTAGGGGTCGATCTGAGATCGGCCCCTACTCGTTATTGACGAAAGACCTGGCTTAGCGTCGATCGCGGTTGCCACCGCCGCGTCGATCACCGCCGCCTGATCGGCCGCGGTCGCCGCCACCCGAGCGGCCGCGGTCGCCGCCACCGCTCGATCGGGGCTTGTCGGCCTCGCGGGCCTGTTCGGGCGTCAGCCCTTCCAGCACCGCACGCCGGCTCAAGCGAATCTTGCCTTGCGGATCGACATCGGTGACCATGACCATGACTTCGTCGCCCAACTTCACCACGGATTCAACGGTGGGAGCGCGATAGTCGGCCAACTGGCTGATGTGTACCATGCCGTCGGTGCCGGGCGCGATTTCCACAAACGCGCCAAAGTCGGTGATGCGCACGACCTTACCCGTGTAGATCTTGCCGATCTCGACGGATTCGGTCAGCCCTTCGATGCGGGCGCGCGCGGCTTCGGCCATTTCACCATTGGTCGAGGCGACGTAAACCGTGCCGTCTTCGTGAATGTCGATCGTCGCGCCGGTCTCGTCCTGGATGGCCCGCACGTTCTTGCCGCCGGGGCCGATGAGCGCGCCGATCTTATCGGGGTTGATGTGAATCGTCGCGATGCGCGGCGCGTGCGGCTTCAAGTCCGCCCGCGGTTCGGCCAGCGCGTTCTTGATCACATCGAGAATGGTCAGGCGCGCTTCACGCGCCTGCGCCAAAGCCTTCTCCATAATCTCTTTGGACAGGCCCTTGATCTTGATGTCCATCTGCAGCGCGGTGATACCTTCCGTCGTGCCGGCGACTTTGAAGTCCATGTCGCCCAGGTGATCTTCCAGGCCCTGAATGTCGGTCAGTACGGCAAAGCGGCTGCCGTCGCTGATCAGGCCCATCGCGATGCCGCCGACAGGCGCTTTGATCGGCACGCCCGCATCCATCAGCGAGAGCGTCGAACCGCAGACCGACGCCATCGAAGTCGAGCCGTTGGAGGACATGACTTCGCTGACCACACGAATGGTGTAAGGGAAGGCTTGTTCATCGGGAATCACCGGCAACAATGCGCGTTCGGCCAGCGCGCCGTGACCGACCTCGCGGCGCGATGAGCCGCGCATCGGTTTGGCTTCGCCCGTCGAGTACGGCGGGAAGTTGTAATGATGCAGATAGCGCTTGGTGTCTTCAGGGGCGAGGCCGTCCAACTGCTGCGCGTCTTTCAACGTGCCCAGCGTGGCGATGCTCAACACCTGTGTCTCGCCGCGCGTGAACAGGCCGGAACCGTGCGCGCGCGGGCTGAGATCGACTTCAGCATCCAGTTGGCGGAGTTGGGTCAGGCCGCGGCCATCGGGCCGGATGCCGCGATCGAGAATGCGCGAGCGCACCACTTCGGCTTCCACATCGTGGAAGACGCTCGATACGACCTTGCCGTCGACGGTTTCTTTCAGCGCTTCCTTGACGGAGGCTTCCAGTTCGTCGAGTGCATCGTACACGTCGGCCTTCTTGCCGCCCTTTTCAAAGATCGCGGCCATCCGATCGCCGATCTGCGCCCGCACGGCCGAGGCCAGATCGGACGCCACCGCGAACTTCGGATACGACGTATTCTTGGGCTTGCCCAACGCGGCCCGCATCTGGTTTTGCAGTTCGATCATCGGCTGCAAAGCCTTGTGGGCGAAATCCAGCGCTTCCACCATCAGGGCTTCGGGCAGTTCGTTCGCGCCGCATTCGACCATCAGGATCGCGTCGGCGGTGCCGGCGAGCCGCAGATCGAGCGTGCTCTTGTTCAGTTCAGTCGAGGTGGGATTGACGACGAATGCGCCGTCGATGTAGCCCACGCGCACCGCGCCGACCGGCCCTTCAAACGGGATGTCGCTGATCGTCAACGCGGCCGACGCGCCGTTGATGGCGAGCACGTCGATCTGGTGTTCTTGATCGGCGGACAGCGACGTGATGACGACCTGCACGTCGTTGCGGAAATCGGCGGGGAACAGCGGGCGTAAAGGCCGATCAGTCAGGCGGCAGACCAGAATCGCCGCTTCGCCGGGGCGGCCTTCGCGCCGGAAAAACGAGCCGGGGATGCGGCCCGCCGCATACAATCGCTCCTCGTATTCAACGCTGAGCGGGAAAAAGTCGATGCCTTCGCGCGGCGTCTTCGCCATCGTGGCGGTGGTGAGGATGAGCGTGTCGCCCAGGCGCACCGTCACCGCGCCGCTGGCCTGATTAGCCAGCTTGCCGGTTTCAACCGTAATCGTGTCACGGCCAAGCGTGGTCGTGAATGTTTTTGCTTCGTTCATTGGGTTTGACCTCCAGTGGTCATTAGAGTTATGCGGGGGAGGTCAGGGACTGGAGAAAAAGCGAATCAATTAAAAATGACCAATGACGAATGACAAAGTCGGCTGCAGCTAGTTTGTCATTTGCTCATTTTTCATTTGTCATTGACCTGTTCTTTCTCCAATACCTGCTCTCCGTGCCGCGAAAAAGTCGTTCAGCGGATCAGGCTAATCGGAAGCGGGTCACCTCCTTTGGTGATAAACGCAATGCGAGTAGATGGCTAGACCACGCATCTACTCGCATCGAATTGTAGTGCTGCATTCCTCCGCCAGTTGCGGACGCGGAGCGGGCTGACACCATCGAGAACTTACTTGCGCAGGCCAAGACGTTGCAGAATCGCCTTGTAGCTGGCCGGGTTGGTGCGGGCCAGGTAAGCCAGTTGGCGGCGGCGCTGGCCGACCATGACCAGCAAGCCGTGCCGCGAGGTCTGATCGTGCTTGTGCGTCGACAGGTGCTTCGTCAACGAGTTGATGCGCGCCGTCAACAGCGCAATTTGCACTTCGGGCGAGCCGGTGTCGGTTTCGTGCGTGTGATACCCGGTGATGATTTCGGTCTTTTCGTCTTTCGACAGCATGTTACTGACTCCTTAAGGTTATCACGTGCCGGGCGGCTGTGACGCCCGACCGTGTAGTTCGATTGCGGCGCGATTGTACCACGGAACAAAGAACCTCACAACGAAGGGGAAAAGCCGTCCACTCCTTCGACTGCGCAACGCGGGCGCATCCTGAGCGGAACGAAGTGAAGTCGAAGGGACGCCCGCGTCGCTCCGCTCAGGATGCGGCCAGCCTGCTGTTTGCGCTTTGACCCAATCCGGCTACAATCCGCGCACACTCAATCGGAAGGCGATTATGGCAAACGTCCGTTTCGACAAGTACTACAAATATGCTGAACTCACTGCGGTGCTGCAAGCCTGGGCCGTGGAACAACCCGATCGGTTCCGCCTGACCTCGATCGGCAAATCGTACGAAGGGCGCGACATCTGGCTGGCGACCGTGACCAACTTCACCACCGGCCCGGATACGGAGAAGCCGGCTTTCTGGATCGAGGCCAACATCCACGCCACCGAGGTCACCGGCGGCACGGCCGCGCTGCACCTGATCGACAAACTCCTCACGCAGTACGGCGTCGACGAAAAGGTCACGCGCGTGATGGACACCCGCGCCTTCTACATCGCGCCACGGCTGAACCCGGATGGCGCGGAACTGGCGCTGGCCGATCGCCCCCGGTTCGTCCGATCGAGTGTGCGCCCCTACCCGCGCCTCGATCAACAGGACGGCCTGATCGAAGAAGACATCGACGGCGATGGCCGCATCCTGATGATGCGCGTGCGTGATCCGAACGGCGCGTGGAAACCGTACCCCGACGATCTCCGCTGGCTGATCGCGCGCGAACCTGACGACGCACCGGGCGGCGAGTTCTATCGCTTGCTGCCGGAAGGCTCGATTCAAAACTATGACGGCGTCACAATCAAAGTTGCGCCCGCGCGCGAAGGGCTTGATCTCAACCGCCAGTACCCGATGGAGTGGGCGCCCGAGGGCGATCAGAAAGGCGCGGGGCCGTATCCCGCCTCAGAGCCGGAAGTGCGCGCGATGGTGCAGGCCGTGATCGAGCGGCCCAACATCACCGGTTACATTACCTATCACACGATGAGCGGCGTTCATTTGCGACCCTACTCCGCGCACGCCGACGACGACCTGCCCACCGCCGATTTGCGCACGTACAAGTTCATCGGCGAGCGGGCGACCAGGTTCACGGGCTATCCGGCCAAGTCGGTGTTTCACGATTTCAAATACGAACCCAAGCAAGTCATTCGCGGCGGCTCCGACGATTGGATGTACGATCATCTGGGTGTGTATGCGTGGACGACGGAATTCTGGAGTCCGCAACAGCAGATCGGCTTGAAAGATTATCACTTCATCGAGTGGTACCGCGATCATCCGTTGGAGCACGATCTGAAGTTGCTGAAGTGGAACGATGAAGTCCTCAAGGGCAAAGGCTACGTCGATTGGTATCCTTTCGAGCATCCGCAATTGGGCCACGTCGAGTTGGGCGGCTGGGATCAAATGTACTCGTGGACCAATCCGCCCGCCGAGTTGCTGGAGAAAGAAATCGCCCCGCACAGCGACTTCGCCATCTTCCATTTACTCATCTCGCCCAGGTTGGACGTGCACACCCTGGAAGTGAAGCCGCTGGGCACAGATACTTATCATGTGCGATTGGTCTTATGCAACACTGGCTGGCTGCCGACGAATATCACGCAGAAGGCGATCGATCGTAAAGCGGTGCGCCCCATCGAAGTGGAACTGACTTTGCCGGACGGCGCGAAGTTGATCAACGGCGAGAAGAAAGTCGAAGTGGGACAACTGGACGGCCGTTCCGACAAGCGCAACGTGCTATCCACTTACGCCGATGTCACCAGCGATCGTGCGAAAGTCGAGTGGGTCATCGCTACGCCCAACGGCGGCTTGCTCAAAATCGAGGCGCGCCATGCGCGGGCGGGCACGCTTCGGTGTGAGGTCGAACTGAAATAACAACAATCCACGAATTCACACCAATCTTCACGAAGAGGATTTATTGGTGTCCATTCGTGCAAATTCGTGGATCAAAACAGCGAGGCTTGCGTGTAGGGCACGCTTCGCGTGCCATCTTGCCCAACCGCGTTCCACGGCAGTGGATCGATCTTTACGCGCGCAGCCACCCGTTGATGCAGTTCGCGGCAGATCGACGGCGAGTACGTTTCATCGGGACAGTGGCAGAACGCAAAAACAGTTGTCCCGTCGTTAAGCCAGCCGCTCATTCGATCGGCCCACTCATCCAACAAAGCCGCATTCGCCCCCACATCAGGATTGCCGATGTAGCGCACAAAGGCAAACGAGGCGGTCACTTCGGGCAGCAGCGGCACATCCGGTTTGCGTTCCTGCGCCTGCTCCATCAACACCTGCACTTTGCCGCCTTCAACCTTCGCTTCGGGCAAATCGCGAATGGGGCGTGTGTCGATCAACACACGGGCCACGTCATGCGGACGCAGCAGCGCGTTGAGTTGCTCGTGATAGGGCGCGGCAAACCAATCGAGGTGGCGCACTTCCACCGCGAGTTGCACTTCGCGCGGCCATGCATCGAGGAACTTCGTCAGGTCATTGATCAACCTGGGCGAATAACGCGGCGGCAGTTGCAGAAACAGCGGGCCGAGTCGGGCGCCGAGGTTGCGCATCAGATCGACGAAGCGCTGCGCCTCGCCGAGATGCGGCATCAATTGCCCGGCATGGCTGATGTTGCGCTGTAATTTGGGGCACAGGCGAAAGTTCGCGGGCGTATCCTCGGCCCAACGTCGCACCGTCTCGACGGACGGCGTGGCCCAGAACGTGGTGTTACCTTCGACGGCCGTCAGCCGCCTGGCATACTCGCGCAGAAAGTCGGCCTGCTTCGTCCCCTTCGGAAAGAAGTTGCCTACCCAGTCTTTGTGTGCCCAGACGGCGGAGCCGATGAAGAGAGTTGTGTTCATGGATTAAATGTACCACAGAGGACCGGGGGCGAAAACAATCCGCAGGGCAGATGTTTGAATCGTCGGGCGCCAAATTGAAAATTGCTCGCCATGTAAAAAGTACTTGACAAACACAACAGGATGTATTATCCTCTATTTGTGCAACCGGTTGCACAAATAGACAAGATACCGGCTTAAACCTCCGAATGATAGCCGAACGAGAAGGACAGCTTTGGCGAGTCGCTCTGGTAAAGAAGCAAAGAAACTGGCTGATATTGCGCGTCTGGCGGGCGTATCAAAATCCACCGCGTCACGCGCCCTGCAAGGCAGCTCCCTGATTAGCGCCGAAACGACCGCGCTGGTACAGGCGGTTGCCCGGAAGCATGACTACAAACCTAATCTTCTGGCGCGAAATTTCGCGCTTCAACGCAGCAATACGATTGCGCTCGTCCTACCGATTGATCCTGCTTCTGACGAAATATTGGCGAATCCCTTTATTCTCAAGTTTTTGGGCATAGTCGGTTCGGCGCTGCGCAAGCAGGGCTACGACATGTTGGTTTCACAAACGACTTCGATTGATGCTCAAGTTGATACTCGTTATCACAGTTCTGGCCTGGTGGATGGTTATATTCTGCTGGGGCGCGGCAAGGACGATACACACTTGAACGAGCTGGCTGCCAAAGGAGTTCCCCTGGTGGTGTGGGGGCCGATACTGCCGAAGCAAAAATACTGCTCGGTGGGTATCGATAACGTGGCCATCGCCCGCGTGGCCGTGCAACATCTCATCGACCATGGTCGTCGCCGCATCGCCATTATTACCGATGATA
>JACRBO010000014.1 GCA_016219235.1 Chloroflexota bacterium | reverse complement strand
TTCCCAAAGAGACGGCGGCGCGGCATGGCGCTGTGGGCTGCGTCATCGGCCGCACGTTTTGTAAATTTCTTCACCAGTTGATGTGCTTCAATTGCCCAGTCAGACATGTCTCCACTCCTAACCACGCGCGCTTAAACGCTTCAAAGCCTCTTCTGGGGACAACTTGCCTTTGCTCAACGAATCCAGAACCGTTCGACGCTCATCATCTGGTACGACTTCTTCCTCCTCGCCGATGTCGTAACCACGCGCGCGGATGAGATCATGCAGACGACTACGGATTGTGGGATAGGACAAGTTCAGTTCCTCGCCCACCCGATTGATTTTCCCTTCGTTGCGGACGAAGGTGATCATGAAGGCGATGTGATCGGGCGACAACTGGCTAAATGCGCCGGGCTGGAAATGTCCATCGAGTGCAGTATCGCACGCCCGACAGTAGGCACGGGTGATCTCTAGTTGGCTGTGACAGATAGGGCAGTTGGCTGGAAGCAAGTTCATATCGGCCTCGTTTTGTATTTTATTGATAATATTTAGTTAAAGTTGAATTTTCTTAAATAATTTACATCCAGGAATCAATTTTGTCAATAGTCAATTTTTCATAATCGATAAGTCTTTAGTCTGATTTTTGGACGATTGATCTGACCGGGCATCAAACCTGGGCATTGTCCGTATCTTTTCGACCTCGCAATCGATGTTCCAGGCAAAGTTAATATCCACATCCTCTTTGGGCATTCCACTCTATCCAGCCAGGTATATGACTGCTTCATGCGGTTCTGGAAATAGCGTACGTCATACACAGGATAACAGTATCAGGGCGCGGCTGGAAGATAATCGGTGGTGGACGCAGTGAAGGAGAAATGATCTTAAAAATTAAGGTAAGTTTGGTATCAAGTATGTTGCCAAATCAACTTGATTGTTGTACAATGAGCGTGCTTTTGAAACTGGTTTGCGACGTGTCATATCTATGCGACGCTCTACGCTCTCATTCATGAGTAAAACGATTTGGTGCGTGGTGTTGCTCACGGTGCTGGTTGCGGGCGGTACCCCTTTTCCTATCGCTCAGGCGCAAACACCCCAACAGCAGTACTTTCCAGAAACCCGACACCTTGTCGCAGGCGAATTCCTCAATTACTTTCATCAGCATGGCGGCCTGAAGGTTTTTGGCTATCCCATTACCGGTGATTTTGACTGGAACGGTCGCCGGGTTCAGTATTTCCAGAAGGCCCGGATGGAACTGCATCTGGAAAATCCCTACCCGTATCGCGTACAGCTGGGCTTGCTGGGTGAGGAACTGGGTTATCGACGGTCGGGAGTAGCGGCCGTCGCCAACGATCAGTATCGCCGTTTTTACCCGGAAACACAGCATATTCTGGCTTACGCCTTCCTGAATTTCTACGACGCCAACGGCGGGCTGGATATTTTCGGTTACCCGATCACTGAGTTTATGCTGGAGAACGGTCGTATTGTCCAGTATTTTCAGCGCAGCAAGATGGAATGGCACCCGGAACTGTCGGGCGATCAGCGAGTGCAGCTGGGCGATCTGGGCCTGGTGCATTTTCAGGTAGGCGGCTTTGATTCACGCTTGCGTGATCCTGAACCGCCGATTGCGTCGGCAACGGTTGTGCCGGTCTCGTTGAAGGCCGCGGCTTCCGTGAAGCAGCCCATCATTGGCCGGACCGGAACGCAAACAGTGTATGTGTTTGTCGCTGACCAAACCAATCAGCCGATGGCAGGCGCCAACGTGATGTTTGTCATGCGTAGTCTGGAAGGCGAACGCTCATTTGGTATGTCGCCCACTGACGCGCGTGGGGTCACAGCGGCGGCGTTTGATATCGGCAATCTGGCGCCTGGTCAAACCGTCGTGATCGAGGTCAGGATCACCTACGGGACGATCAACTTCACAACTCAAACCTCGTTTATGCCGTGGTATTAGCGCTGGCGTAGTTCACACAAACAAACGCGCCCGTGAGACTCTCTCACGGGCGCGTTTCAATTCTAATAATGGGCGGCGTCAGTCTTCCCAGCCGATGATCCACACGCACAGGCCGGCCAGACCGATCGTGGCTACAACCAGCGCCAGCATTTGACCCGGCAACAAGCCCACGTCTTTTGCGGACCACACCACCATGATCACCATCCCGATCGCCAACACCAGCCATGCCGCTAGCTTGGGATGCACTTTTAACCAGGACTTCATTGACTCCATAACCGTTCTCCTAAATCGGCTTCATCACCAGTTCGCGCAGCTGCTTGGCCATGACAAAATGATCGGGTACCGCAAATTCGCTCGCCGCCTGCCGCCACGGGACTGGAATATCGTCCAGCAATCGGCGGCCAAACCCGAACGACTGATAAAACGTCACGGCGCTGGCAGACACGGCATTGGGTACGAATAGCAAGATCACTTCGCACTCTAACTGCCGCGCCTCTTTTTCAATAGCGTCAAACAAGGCACGCCCTACCTGCGGACGCAGTTCAGCCGGGTGAACCACCAGGTCTTCGATGCGGCCCACCAGGTTCTCGGCCCGCCAGCCTGCCAGGCCGACGATGTGATCGGTCATCGCCAGGAAAAAGGCCTTGCTGCCCAGGCGCTCCACCACTTCCTCGTAGGGCACCACAATGCGCCCGCGCGTGGCCTGCGCCAGAAAATTGCCGATCGCGCCCGCATCATCGGGACGAACACGCCGCACTTTGACGGTCTCAGCCATCGCCAGCTCCTCGCCAGAAAATCGAGCGTAACTATACCACAATTTGCCGCGCCACGGAACAATCTAACCGCGCTCAATCGCCTCAAAAGCCGCGCGCACCTGATGCCGCGTGTCGCTTAATTCGCCGCTGTTATCGATCACGACCGTCGCATATTTGAGTTTCTCGCCTTGCGGCGGCTGCGCGTCGATGCGTTGTTGCGCCTCGGCCTCGCTCAACCCGCGATACTGCATCAGTCGTTGCAGTTGCACCTCGGGTCGAGCCGTAACCACCCAGAGCGCATCACACATCTCGGCGCGGCCGGCCTCGATCAATTTGATCGCTTCGTAAACGATCACGTGCGTTGTCGCCGCCGCGATGCGGCGCTGGCTTTCGATGGCGACCGCCGGATGTAAGATCGATTCCAGCACGCGCAAGCGATCGGGATCGGCAAACACGATTGCCCCCAGCGCCTTCCGCTCGATCTCCCCAACCCGATCGAGGATGCCGCGCCCGAAGGCCGCCACGATGGCATCGTAGGTCGGCGTGCCGGGCCGCTGCAACTCATGCACCAGCGCATCGGCATCGATGACGGTTGCGCCGAGGTCGTGCAACATCTTCGCTACCGCGCTCTTGCCGGTGGCGATGTTGCCGGTAAGACCGATCAGATACTTTGACGTATTGCGTGTTGTGTGTTGCGTGTCACTCATTTGTCGTCACTTAAGGGCATTACGTTGGCAAGTCAGTCACGTCATTCCCGCACGCTTCTGGCGGGAATCCAGCAACCCAGTTTATGTGAGTGGCTGATGGTCACTTGGATGCCCGACAGAAGCATTCGGGCAAGACGTTACATCCGGCTTAACTTTCTGACATTGACTCGTCACTCATCAGGCTGCAATCTCCGCCCACTCGTCGATCAACGCCTGCATCTGCTGCTCGGCTTTGGTGTAGTCTGTGCCGAGCGCCGCCACTTGATCGGGTTTGGCGTGTTCGAGTTGGCGCGATAACTCAGTCAGGCGTGTCTCCAGTTCGCTGATCGCTGATTCAAGGTCAGCCGCGCGTTTCTGGCGCTGTTTTTCCGCCTTATCGGGCTTCGATTTAATCGGCGCTTGAACCGGCTTTTGCGGCTCTGGCTTCACTTCGGCTTTCGCTCTGGCGGCGGTGCGCGCCACGCTGAATTCCGAGTAGTTGCCGTCATACACGACAATGCGATTGTCTTCGATGGCCCACACGTGCGTCGCCAGCGCATCGACCAGATAACGATCGTGCGTAACCAGCAGCAGTGTGCCGTCGAAGTCGGCCAGCACATCTTGCAACACCTCTTGCGAATCCAGATCGAGGTGGTTGGTCGGCTCGTCGAGCAGCAGCACGTTCGCACCCTGCAATGCGAGGACGGCCAGCGCCACGCGCCCGCGCTCGCCGCCGCTCAGATCGCTGATGCGCTTGTCGATCATGTCGCCGCTGAACAGATAACTGCCCAGCAGGCCGCGCGCCTTTGAAACAGGCATGTTCTGCACTTTGAGGATCGCGTTCAGCATGCTGTCGTCGGGATTCAACATCTCGTGCGCCTGAGCGTAGTAGCCCACTTTCACGCTCGCGCCCAACTCGATCTCGCCCTTCAACGGCGGAATCTGCCCCAGCGCCGTTTTCAGAAACGTCGATTTGCCCGCGCCATTCGGCCCCCAGATCGCCACGCGCTGATTGCGATACAGGTAAAGCTGATCGCACTCCAACAGCGGCTTGCGATCGTCTTGATAGCCGATGACGAGGTGTCTGGCCCGCAATACAATGTCGCCGCTGCGTTGCTGCGTGGCGAGATTCAGCCGCAGCGATTTGCGCGCCTCAGGTCGATTGACCAGATCGGCCGATTGTTGCAGCCGTTCCAATCGGGTGCGCCGGCCCTGCGCCTGCCGCGTGTTCTGGCCCGCCATGTTGCGGCGAATGTAGTCTTCTTCTTTGGCGATGAAGGCCTGTTGTTTTTCGTACTCTTTCAACTGGCGCTCGAAGCGTTCTTCCCGCTGAATCAGGTAATGCGTGTAGTTGCCGCGATACGCCTCGACCCCGCCGACCTTCAACTCCCACACCGTATCCGCAATCGCGTCGATGAAATAGCGATCGTGCGAGACCACGATGATCGATCCGGCGTAGTCTTTCAGCGTGGCTTCCAGCCATTCCACCGCGCCCACGTCCAGGTGATTCGTCGGCTCGTCCAGGAGGAGTACGTCGGGTTGCTGCAGGATCAATCGGGCGAGCAGGGCGCGCGTTTTCTGCCCGCCGCTAAAGATGTTGACCGGCCGTGCCCAATCGCTCTGATCGAAACCGACGCCGCTCAGCACCTGTTGAATCCGCAGTTCAAATGTATAGCCGCCCGCGTTTTCAAATTGTTCGGCGATCTTGCCGTATTTTTCCAGTGCCGCCTCGTGCGCGGCGTCATGTAGATCGGGATCGGCCAGCGCATGTTCCAGATCGCGCATGTGATGCGCCAGCCCATCGAGTTGGGCGAAGACCGCCCGCATCAGATCGAACAGCGCGATCGGTTCCGATAAAAGTTGATCGGCGTGCTGCGGCAAAAAGCCGATCGTCTGGCCGCGCGCGCGATGCACCGCGCCGCCGTTGGGTTCTTCCATGCCGGCCAGAATATGCAGCAGCGTGGTCTTGCCCACGCCGTTGGGACCGACGAGCGCCGCGCGCTGGCCGTGCGCCAACGCAATCGTGACGTCGCGCAGGACATCCTGGGCGCCATAAGCTTTGCTAACGTGATGAGCGGTGAGAATCGACATGGGGCCAAGCGTAAAACGTAACAGGCTATTTGTCAATGAGGCATTTACGCATTATGCGTTACGTTTTATAATACACGCATGGTTTCTCAACTGTCCAACTTCAAACGCGCCATTACTTCACGCCTGGTCTGGACTATCTGGCTGGAAGCCTTCATCGCACTCGGCCTGATGGTGTTGGGTGCGGCCGGGGCGTTATTCGCCATGCAGTCTCGCCCTTATCTGGGCGAGGCCGCAACCGATCTGACGCAAGTGCCGGTGCGCGTGATCACGTCGCCTAATGTGCCCGCGCTGGCCGCGTTCGTCGTGGCGCTGGGCCTTGGCGTGACGGGCGCGGCGTGGTTCATCGTGCGGCTGGTTCACTGGCGCTTCTTTGCGCCGGTCGCCGCGCATCGCGTGTGGCGGCAAGCCTTATTTCTAGGCGTTTTGACCAGCGTCCTCGCCTGGCTCAAGGTTAATCAGTCGCTGGCCTGGCCGCTGGCCGTCATCATCATCGTCGCCTTTGCTTTAATCGAAATCTATTTGAGCCTGCGCAGCACTCCTCAGAGCGACAAACAAGCGTGAGCGAACTCCGACAGTTGCCCGCGGTCGATAAGCTGCTCAATGACGCGACGGCGTTGATCGAGACGTATGGTCGCGCGTTGACATTGGATGCGATCCGGGCGGCATTGGCTGAAGCCCGATCGATCATTCGCGCCGATCGAAGCGATCGGCCCGATCGGTCCGTGCCCGATCGCGATCAACTGTTCGCCCGATCGAGAGCGCTGCTCGATCAATGGACGTTACCCAAACCTCGATCCGTGATCAATGCCACAGGCGTGATCATTCACACGAATCTGGGGCGCGCACCATTGTCCCGATCGGCCATCGACGCGATGACGGCCGCCGCCGCCGGTTATTCTGATCTGGAATACAGCCTCGAACGCGGCGAACGCGGCTCGCGCATGGACACGGTTGAGGATTCGATCAAGCGCGTCACCGGCGCCGAGGCGGCGTTGGTGGTCAACAACAATGCGGGCGCGACGTTGTTGGCGTTAAGCGCACTTGCGGCTGGAAAAGGCGCGATCATCGCGCGCGGCCAACTCGTCGAGATCGGCGGCGGCTTTCGCGTGCCCGACGTGATGGCGCAGTCCGGCGCGCATATGATCGAAGTGGGCACAACCAATCGAACGCATCGCCGCGATTACGAGATGGCGCTGGTGACCAAAGACGTGGCCGCCATCGTGCGCGCACACTCCAGCAACTTCCGCACCATCGGCTTCACGACCGAAGTGCCGATGACTGAACTGGTGGAACTGGCGAACTGGAAGAGCGTTCCCGTCATCGACGATCTGGGCAGCGGCGCGTTGATTGATACGGCGCAATTTGGTTTGCAGCATGAACCGACGGTGCAAGAGTCCGTGCAG
>JACRBO010000268.1 GCA_016219235.1 Chloroflexota bacterium | reverse complement strand
GCCTCGAAGATACCTTGCACGAAATTCTCGCCACGGCGCTCGAACTCCTGCGCATCGAGCACGGCTCATTTCGTCTGATCGACAAGCGCCATCATCTGCTCAAGATGCGGGCCACGATCGGCGCCGGCAGCAACGACGAGCCTGAACGCGGGCTGCCCCTCGACGAGACCAGCGGTGTCATGGGCTGGGTGGCCCGCCATCGCCGCCCGGCCCGCATCGGCGATCTGCATCAGCCGCCGTGGGCAGACATCTATCGCCCGCTTGATCCGGCGCGCGATATGCGTTCCGAATTGGCTGTGCCGCTGTTGGGTTCGGGCGGCGGATTGGAAGGCGTGCTCAACGTCGAAAGCCCGCGCCTCAATGCCTTCACAACCGAACATCAGCAAGTGCTTGAGGCGTTAGCCACGCAGGCCGTCATTGCCATTCAAGAAGCCAAGTTACTGGACACGATCGAAGAAGTCAGCGCGCACCTGATCGATCACGCGCCCGATGATTTGTTCGCCGTGCTCATCGAGCGCGCCTGCGATCTGCTCAACGTCGATCATGCCGCCATCTGGGAGATCGAGCGCAGCGCGCCAGACGCGCTGGTGCGGCGCGCCGCCACGGCTGCCATTCCGCCGCGCTACAGTGTGCCGCTGGACGGCAGCCTGTTGGGCCGCGCCGTATCGACACGCCAGCCGGTGTCCAGTGTTGACCTCATCGCCGATCCGCGCGTGCTGCGCCCGGAGTTGGTACAGCGCATGCAGCTGGTCTCGGCGCTCATCGTGCCTTTGATCACACGCGATCATACGCCGCATGGCGGCGTGGCGCGTGGCGCGTTTGGCGTGTACACCCTTGTGCCGCGCACCTTCTCCGATTGGGACACGCGCCTGCTCACTTCGCTCGCCAATCATGCCGCCATCGCGCTGCAACAGGCCGAAGCGCTGGAGCAGCTCAAGGCCGCGCGGGAACGGCAGGCCGTGGCCGAAACGTTCGCCGTGCTCGGCGATGTCGCCGCCAATTTATTGCATCGCGTCAACAATCTCATCGGCGTCATTCCCGTGCGCGTACAGGGTGTGCTGGATAAGCGCCCCGCGCTGCACGACGATGCGTATGTCGATCACGCCCTGCACGAGATCGAAGACAGCGCCCGTGCGACGATGGCGGCCGCGCGTGAATCGATGGGCTATCTGCGGCCTTTACGGTTGGCCCCCACCTCGATCGAGACGTGTTACCGCACGGCCTATTCACGCTTGAGCCTGCCGCCCAACATCGAACTGAGCTGCGCCGGTCTGGAAGCGCTGCCGCCGGTGATGGCGGGTGAGGAACAGTTGCGACTCGTGCTGTTTAACTTGATCGAAAACGCGATCGATGCAATTGGTGATCGGGGCGGGCACATTGCCGTGAGCGGGCGCATGATCGCCGATCCGATCGAGCCGCAGCGCCAGTGGATCGATCTGGCGATCGGCGACGACGGTCCCGGCGTGCCGGAGGTTGTGCTCGACCGAATTTTCGATCCTGATTTTTCAACCAAACGCTCGGCCAAAAAACTGGGCTTTGGCCTATGGTGGACCAAATCGTTGGTGCAGCGCTTCGGCGGCAGCATCAGCGTGATCAACAACCTGGATGCCGGCTGCACCTTCAACGTACACCTGCCGCCGGCCGAGGAACAGGCATGAACACATCAACTCCCCGCGCGTTGATCGTCGACGACGATGCGCGCTGGCGCGGCATTTTGACTGAAATCGTGGGCGAACTAGGTTGGAACATCACCACCAGCGCTGCGCCGCCCGATGATCTATCGGGCTACAATCTGGCGATTCTGGATGCGTCGCTCGATCCGCTCGCGGCCAGCAATCGCGACGGCTTGCGGCTGATGGATCGATTAACTGCGTTGGGTACGCCCTGCATCTTGCTATCGGGCCTGTCCGTTGCCGAGTTGATTGCGGCGGCAGAACGGCAGCCGCGTGTGCTGGGCTATCTGCCTAAAGACGCTTTTCGCCGCGACAAGTTAATCGCGTTGATTCAACGCGCGGCCCAGATGATTCTGCCATCCAAACCCGAAATCTTGATCATCGAAGACGATGCAGGCTGGCGCGCGATCTATGAAGACATTCTGGGCGAAGCGGGTTACGTTCTGCACACCTCGGTCAGTTATGCCGAAGCGCGCGGCTGGCTGCAGCGCAGCGAGTTAGCCCTCGCCATCGTCGATCTGCATCTGGTCAGTTCGGCTGACCCGCACGACAATCGCGACGGCTTCTGGTTCTTGCGCGCGGCGCGGCAGCGCGGCCTGCCGGCCATCGTCGTGAGTGCGTTGGGCGCGCCGGAAGACATCGACAAAGCCTACGATGAATTCGGCGCATTTGCCTTCGTGGAAAAAGAGGGCTTCGATCGGCGTGCGTTTCAGCGCATGGTCGATGAGGCTCTGCGCACGGGCGCGCTTGAACCCCGGCCAAACGCCCAGCCGGAAACCTCGACCGATCCCGAAGCGGCGCAACTGCTGCGCGAACTCACCGATCGTGAGCGCGAGGTCTTAAGCCAGTTGGTGCGCGGCTTTACCAATCGCGAAATTTCCGAGCAGCTGGGCATCACGCCCAACACCGTCAAGAAACACGTCGATCACATCTTGCAGAAGTTACAGGTCAGCAATCGCGCGGGCGCGGTGGCTGCGGCCATGCGGGCGGGAATGAATTGAATGCACAATTCACAATGCACAATGCATAATGCATAATGCATAATGTGTGATGCGTAATACGTACTGAGAGTTTCCCATTACGCATTACTCGTTACTCGTCACTCGTCATGGATTTATCCGACACCATTCACCTCCTCGGCGAACTACTTGGGCAGGTGCTCAGCGCGCAGGAATCACCCGCGTTGTTTGAGACCGAAGAGCGCATTCGCGCTTTGGCCAAGGCCCGTCGCGCTGATGATGCGGACGCCGCTCAGCAGTTGGCGGCCGAAGTGGCCGCGTTGTCGCCGTCGGCCGCGCGCGCCATCGCCTCGGCCTTTGCGCTGTATTTCGATCTGGTCAATCTTGCCGAAGAGGACTATCGGGTGTTGGCGCTGCGCGAACGCGAACGCGATCAGCAGCCCGCCCCGATCGCGGAATCCATCGCCGACGCGATCGGGCAGCTGAAAGCGCTCGGCATCGATCCTGATCAACTCGCGGCGTTACTGGATAATCTTCGCGTCGAGTTGGTGCTCACCGCGCACCCCACCGAAGCGCGCCGCCGCACGATCATGTCCAAGTTGCAGCGCATCACGGCTCTGCTGCGCGCGCTGCACCAGATCGATTTACTCCCACGCGAACGTGACGCGCAGATTGCGACGCTCCGCTCGGAGATTACGGCGCTGTGGTTGACCGATCGCGCCCGCACCGCGCGGCCCGCCGTCACCGATGAAGTGCGCATCGGGCTGTATTTCGTCGACGAAGTTTTCTGGGACGCCCTGCCCCGCCTGTATGCCGACCTCGACGCGGCGCTGCGCGAGCATTACCCCGCGCTGAACGCGCCGCCCGATTGGCTGACGCTGGCCTCGTGGATCGGCGGCGACCGCGACGGCAATCCCAATGTCACAGCGGCCGTCACCGCCGAAACGCTGCGTCTGCATCGCGGCCTCGCGGTGGAACACTATCGACACGCGCTGCAAGAGTTGGCGCGCCGCTTCAGCGTGAGTGCGCGCCGCATCCCTGCGCCGATCGAATTACAGCAATGGCTCAATCGACGCCGCCCGCTGCCGCAGCATGTGGCTTATCTGGAAACGCGCTACAGTCAGGAGCCGTATCGTCTGACGCTGTCACTATTGTCGAACGATCTGGAACTTGCCTCGAAAGACGATATGACCGCGCGTTTGCTGGACAGGACACCGCACACGGCCCGCGTCAAACCGATCGACTTTACCGCGCCCCTCGATTCGATCGCGCACGCGCTGCCCCGTGATCTCATCGGCGATCAATTTGCCGGCGTGCGCCGCCAGTTCGACATCTTCGGCCTGCACACCGCGCGGCTCGATCTGCGCGAAGACTCATCACGTTTAACGGCCACATTAGCCGAACTACTGCGCGCCCTCAACATCGATCTGGCCTTTGAGCAAGCCGATGATACCGCTCGCGCCACAACGCTGATCAAGTTACTGTCGCAGCCCGGCCCGCAACTCGCATCGCATCCGGGCGTGACCGCCGAAACCGCCGAGACGTGGGCGCTGTTTCAACTTATCGCGCGCGTGCAGCAAGTGTACGGTCGTGAGTTGCTTGGTCCCTTCATTATCAGCATGACGCGCGGCCCGGCGGATGTGTTGACCGTGCTGCTGCTGGCGCGTTGGGCAGGCTGCGCCGACGGCCTGCACATCGTGCCCTTGTTCGAGACGCTGGACGATCTCGATCACGCGCCGCGCATCCTGACCGATTTGTTTTCGCTGGACGTGTATCGCTTGCATCTGGCCTCGTGCGGCGGTCAGCAGATGGTGATGATCGGCTACTCGGACAGTAACAAAGACGGCGGCTATCTCGCGTCGAATTGGGCGCTGTATCAAGCGCAGGAAAACATCGCGCGGGTATGCGCGGACTTCAGCATCAAACTCACGCTGTTTCACGGGCGCGGCGGCACGGTGGCGCGCGGCGGCGGCCCGGCCAATCGAGCGATTCGCGCGCAGCCGCCGGGCACCGTCAACGGTCGCTTCCGCGTGACCGAACAGGGCGAGACGATTTCGGCTCGCTATGCCAACCCCGATCTGGCGCATCGACATCTTGAGCAAATCGCCAGCGCGGTGCTGCTCGCGTCCACACCCGATCACGCACCACGCACTACGCACCACGTCCCAGAAGCGTGGCAAACTTCAATGACGGCCATGTCCGCTGTCGCACGCGACACCTATCGGGCGATGATCTTCGAGACGCCGGGCTTCATGGACTACTGGCGCTCTGCCACACCCATCGATGAGATCAGCCGCTTATCGATCGGGTCACGGCCCACGACGCGAAGAGGTGGCGCACTGCTCGTCACGCACATTCGCGCCATTCCGTGGGTGTTTTCGTGGATGCAGAGCCGCTTTAACTTGCCGGGCTGGTATGGATTGGGCACGGCCCTGGCGCAACCGGCCGCGTCTTTATTGAACGAACTGTATGAAGCGTGGCCGTTCTTCCGCGCGCTGTTGGACAACGCGGAGATGTCGCTGCTGAAAGCGGATATGGGCATCGCGGCTTTATATTCCGATCTCGTGCCCGATCGCGCCCTGGCACAGGCGCAGTTTGATCGGATTCGCGCCGAGTACGATCGAACCGTGGCAGCCGTCTTGCGCGTTACGCAGCACACGGAGTTGATGCAGGACGATCCCGTCATCCAACGCTCGATCCAGCTGCGCAATCCCTACGTCGATCCGCTGAACTATCTGCAAGTCGATATGCTGCGCCGCGTGCGCGCCTTAACCGATCAAGACAGTGATGAAGCGCAGGCCGTGCGCGAAGTGATTGTGCTTACCATCAACGGCATCGCCGCCGGGCTGCGCAACACCGGGTAAGTGTCATTCCGAAGGAGCGTTCTTTTCCGCGACTGAGGAATCTCCGCAACGGTCGGCAACTGGCCCGGCCGAACCGGAGATTCCTCGCTCCGCTCGGAATGACACCAGGAGAGAGTGATTTTGCAATCAGCAATCAGCAATCAACATTCAGCAATTAAAACTTGTCTACTCGCTCTGGCCGATGGTTCGCTCTGGCCCGGTCGCGCTTACGGCTCCAGCGGCGAACGCACCGGCGAAGTTGTCTTCAATACCAGCCTAACGGGCTATCAGGAAATCCTGACTGACCCGTCGTATCACGGCCAGATCGTCGTGATGACAGCGCCGCACATCGGCAACTATGGCGCAAATGCAGAAGACGACGAATCTGATCGGGCATGGGTAGCCGGTTTCGTGGTGCGCGATGCGAGTCCCATTCGCAGCAACTGGCGGTCAACGCAAACGCTCGATGAGTATCTGTGTGAACGCAACATCGTCGCCATCAGCGATGTGGACACGCGCGCGCTGGTGCGCCACATCCGCACGCACGGCGCAATGAACGCCGCCATCTCCAGCATCAATCCCACGCCCGATCATGTCCTTGCCCTCGCCCGCTCCGCGCCCGACATGAACGGCCTCGATCTGGTGAAAGAAGTAGCGTGCCCTGAATCCTATGAATGGAAGTTAGAGGATAGAAGTTGGAAGTTGGATTCGCCAGCAGCGGCGACTCTCTCTAACGTCCAACCTCCAACCTCCAACCTCCAACTTCCAACCTCCAACCTCCAACTTCCAACTTCCAACCTCCACGTCGTCGCCTACGACTTCGGTATCAAACACAATATCCTGCGCTTGCTTACTGAAAAGCGCTGCCGCATCACGATTGTGCCCGCGACCACGCCCGCACAAGACGTACTCGATCTAAAGCCCGATGGCGTGTTCCTGTCCAACGGCCCCGGTGATCCGGCGGCGGTGACGTATGCCATCGACACGATCAAGCAGTTGCTGGGACGCGTGCCGATCTTTGGCATTTGCCTCGGCCATCAATTGCTGGGGCTGGCGCTGGGCGGATCAACCTACAAACTAAAGTTCGGTCATCGCGGCGGCAATCAACCGGTGAAGCATTTGCCGTCCGGCCACATCGAGATTTCCAGCCACAATCACGGCTTTGCCGTGCGCGCCGAGAGTTTGCCCGCGGGCGTTGAGGTGACGCACGTCAATCTAAACGACGGCTGTGTCGAAGGTTTAAGCGCGCCGAACCTGCGCGCCTTCTCCGTGCAGTATCATCCTGAAGCCGCGCCCGGCCCGCATGATGCGCGTTATCTGTTCGATCAGTTTATCGAATGGATGCAAGGATCGTAACGCAACCCTATTCGACTTCCTGACTTGCCGCAAGAGAACGCAAAGAACACAAAAGAAAAACTTCCATCTTTGCGGGCCTTGCGTTCTTTTGTGGCAAATTTCTTTTCGGGGACGAATTGATGCAAACTCGTTTAGCCACACTCGAAGACGCGGCTGTTATCGCCGCGATTTACAATCAAGGCATCGACGATCGCACGTCGACGTTTGAAACGCGCCACCGCACCGCCGACGATGTGCAGTTGTGGTTCGATGATCGCCATCCGATCGTGGTGGTCGAGAACGATCACGGCGTGATCGCCTTTGCGTCCACTTCGGCCTACCGGCCGCGCGCCTGTTACTCGGGCATCGCCGAGTTTTCAGTCTACGTCGAGCGTCAATGGCGCGGGCACGGCGCAGGCCGTCTCGCGATGGAAACGCTGTTGACTGAAGCCGAACAACGCGGCTTCTGGAAACTGGTCTCGCGCATTTTCATTGAAAACACAACCAGTCGCGCCCTGATGCAGAAACTGGGCTTCCGCGAAGTAGGTGTGTATGAAAAGCACGGCCAACTCGACGGCGTGTGGCGCGATGTGGTGATCGTGGAGAAGTTGATCGCGGCGAATGCGATGTGACTCGCCTTGCGCGGCCGTCATGCCCGAACGTTTTTATCGGGCATCCAGATCGACTATCGACAAATCATGCGACTGAGGCCACTGGATTCCCGCCACGCCCTATCCGCCAGGCGGGGGGGCGCCAGGCGAAAGCGTGCGGGAATGACGCGCCACATCGTGTAGCATTCTTGTGGCGTTCCAACATCGAATCCAATATTATCGAGCCAATCAACAATCAGAAATCCACAATCAACAATGCCTAAACGCATCGACCTCCACTCAATCTTGATCCTCGGCGCAGGCCCGATCGTCATCGGGCAGGGCTGCGAGTTCGACTACTCCGGCGTGCAGGCGTGCAAGGCGCTGCGCCGCGACGGCTATCGCATCATCCTCGTCAACTCCAATCCGGCGACGATCATGACCGATCCCGAATTCGCCGACGCGACCTACATCGAGCCGCTGACTGTCGAGATCGTCGAGAAGATCATCGCGGCTGAACAGCCCGACGCCATCCTGCCCACCGTCGGCGGGCAAACGGGCTTGAATTTAGCCATGGATCTGCATCGCGCGGGCGTGCTTGAAAAACACCACGTGCAGTTGATCGGCGCCCAACCGGCGGCCATCGATCTCGCCGAAGATCGATTGAAATTCAAAGAAGCGATGATTACGGCGGGCTTACCCGTGGCGATGTCGGGCATCGCGCACTCGATCGAGGCAGCGGCGGCCCTCGCGGCCCAGGTCGGTTATCCGTGTCTCATTCGCCCCTCGTTCACGCTCGGCGGATCGGGCGCGGGCGTGGCGTACACGGCGGATGAATTCACACGCCTTGTCGAACACGGCCTGCGCGAATCGCCCGTGACCGAGGTGCTGATCGAGCAATCGTTGTTGGGCTGGAAAGAGTACGAACTGGAAGTGATGCGCGATCGCGCCGATAACTTCGTCGTCGTGTGCTCGATTGAGAACGTCGATCCGATGGGCGTACACACCGGCGACAGCATCACCGTCGCGCCCGCGATGACGTTGACCGATCGAGAATATCAGCGTCTGCGCGATATGGCCCGCACCGTCATTCAAACCGTCGGCGTGGAAACGGGCGGCTCCAATGTGCAATTTGCGGTCAATCCGACCAACGGCGATGTGATCGTCATCGAGATGAATCCGCGTGTCAGTCGTTCCTCAGCGCTGGCGTCCAAAGCCACCGGCTTTCCCATCGCCAAGATTGCGGCGTTATTGGCCGTGGGCTACACCCTCGACG
>JACRBO010000263.1 GCA_016219235.1 Chloroflexota bacterium | reverse complement strand
GTCGGCGTGTTCGTCGGCATGAGGGTGATGATCTGGATCGGCGTGGCGGTAGGCGCGTCTGCCGCCGGCGTGGGCGTAATCAACGCCACAATTTGCAGGGGCTTGCCCGGCTCGGCGATAGCCTGCCAGCCTGTCGGGAGCGTGGCCTGCAGTCTGCCAGATCGAAGATCAAACTCGCCGGAGGTGACGACAGCCTTCAGCGTGTTGCCGTCAAACTCCAGCTGGTAAGTCCCGGCCACGTCGCGCGGTATCGCGGCGAGATCCGCCAACACCATGTTGAATTTAATCGCGACTTCCTTGTAGCCGTGCACCTCAAAAACGTTGCCGCGCAAATCGCCCTTGACTGATCCCGCCAGCAAGCGGAAGATCGGCGCTCGATCGGGCGTGCGCAGTGCGAAGAGACTGAGGTGCGAATCAGGTCCGATGTGTAGGGTGCTGCCGTCCGTGAATTGCAGCGTTACGGTGCGATCCGGCGCGGTGTACAGTTGATCGCCGGGAACGAGCAGGGTGCTGTCGGGCAGGTCGCCCTGGCTGTTGTCAGAGATGCGGGCCAGGGTGGCCGATCCGTCTGTGCGCTTGACCACTACACTGTTATCGGGAGTGATCGTTGATTGCTGTCCGCCGCATGCGGCGAGCAGCGCCGCCAGGGTAAGCACTGCGGCCGCCAACCGGGCCTGGAAAAGTATTGAACAGAGGCGATGCGTCACGGTGTTGTCCTGACCCACTTTACGGATGAAATGGCTGCCAGGATTCTAGCACGGTCTAGCGCTCTGCACCTCACAGCACCATGTGTCTATACACATTTTACCGCAGATGCTCAGGCAGGAAGTTTCAATTGTGTTACAGCCGGGGGTTCTCTTATCTCGTTAATAATCCTGCCCGGCAAATCGATTTGCCCGCGTAGCGCAGCGGCTCTCTGAACTTGGCCGGCAATGTGTGGGAGTGGACGGAGTCAATCGACCACAGCCATGCTCATTTTGGCTAAAAGTGAGGAGTCAGGCATCCCCAGATGCCGGTTTCGGGCATGAGCCGCACGTGAAGCTGGTCGAGGACGGATCAACGGTCTTGTCCAGGCGGAGCGCAGTCGGCTAATCACAACGAGAAAGCGAGCATGAGATTACCTACCTCAGCGGGCCAGTACCGGCAAAAAGGTCTCATAGCTCAACACGTCAACGACGGCGCCTGCGCCGTCGAGGGTGAAACGATACGGCTTGTTGGCCCGGATCGCCGTAATGTGTCCGTGGCTGTCTCGTTCGATTTGCACATCGGCCCGCGCCAGCTGACCTTGCACATCCAGTCGATAAAACGGCACGAAGCTCCCACCCTGTGAATAGACCTCGGCGAAGAAGAGGAATTGATTGATCGGGTCGTGATAGCCGGCCTTCCACCGTGTGAGCGCCAAGTCCAGCGTGCGTTGAGTGTTGGCAAACCATTGATTGGCGATTGAAGCGTAAAACTCCTGAGGCGTATTGACAAAGTAACCGTTGTCGAACATGCTGCGCAGGTAGTTGTGACAGTTGAAGCCGGCATGGGCGATTAATTTTTCGCGCCGCTCTGCCAGATCTGGCTGGCTGCTCGTAAAGAGCGCATCGACGCGATGATTCACTTCATGGGCAACGACAATCGCGAAGCCGTCGGTGAGGAACGGCGGCACATCGTCGGGAAAGCCATTTTCGGCATAGCCGCCAATGGGGACGCCAGAAATATTGACGCCGTTTTGATTCGCCAGCTGCTGATACCGGCCGCCGACGTTGCCCAACAGGTCGTCGACGGTGATGTACCGCAGGTCGTGAATGCCGCCCGGCAGATTTTGCAGGAAGCGGTGAATCAGATCGAGTTGCGGCTGATCCAGCCCGTTGTTGTCCAAGACCAGTAGCGTATCAGCTAGCCAGAGCGCGGCATACGCGCCCGTCAAGTCGAGCGTGCCGGATATGGCCACCTTGCGCGCCTCAGTCAGGGGCAGCGCATCGCCGACGTTCATCGCGATCTGGGCGCGCAGCGCGGCGACATACGGCTGCGTGGCGATGTCCAGCCTGACGGAGTTTTTCAGCCACAGCGGATAGGCGTTGATGTGCGCCAGATAAAAACTATCGAGGCCCTGCCGGGCAGCCAGATCGATCACGCCGTCATGGAAATAGGTGTTGAACAAGCGATGACTGTTGAATAACGTCTCGCGCAGATCGGCGTCGGCGTCGAGCGCCCCGCCCAGTTCGTCGCTGTGCGCGGCCATGCTGGTGTCAATTCTCGCCTGGAGTGGAACGATGAGACCGATCTGAAGGTTCACATGCACCGCTTCGTCGAACCACCAGAAGACCGGATAGACGAGGTAGTCGCGCAATTCGTCGGTGAACGGATGGGCGCCGAAATATTCAGTGAAGAATTCCTGCCAGTCGGCGGCCGTGTACTGTGGCTTGCTCAGAATGCTATTGGCTCGATCGACGTGGGCTTGCACCCAGCCGGTAGACAGGATCTCCAGGCTTTCCACCAGTTCATCATGATCTTGTTGACCCAGTGAGGCCGAGGCAGCGCGTAGTGGTATCAACCAGAGGCCGATCAGACTGAATAGGAGACAGGCAGTGAGGGTCCAACGACTTAGTTTCATAAATTACCAGTCCTGTTAAGTGCAGCGTTCAACTGAACGCGTGACTGCTGCCCCCGCTGTTCTGCTATGTGCCTCCCCTGTCACTGGCCGGTCGCCCGGCGAGTTCGTCATTTCGATTGGCCTGCCACTTTGTAGTGTAGGGACGATCGTATCGCCCGTCAATACGCAAAACTGCTTGTTTTGACCCTGTCCCGCCAAGAAAGGATAATTGTCACATCCCAATTTGGACGAACGTCATCTCTGAAGCACAAGCGTCAGGCCCCGATCCTATCGACGATGCTCGTTGACAGGATCGGGGCCTGACGCCACGTAATGGACAAATGTGTCGCGCGTCTGGTGGTGTGAAGCTACCTCAAACTAAATCTCACATTCACTTCTGCCTTCACCGCGATTTGCCCCAGGCTGATCGGCCCGTCGTCCGCTGAGGGCTGATCGCCGCTTGGTGCATTCTGCATCACGTTCTGTACTTGCGGCTGATAGCGTCCGCCCCACCAGCCGCCATAGTAGGACGCCCCCGTGCTTTCATCGATGTTGAGCACGCAGCCCGGTTGTGTGCCGACCACGCTGGTCAACGCCTGCGCCTTCTCCTGCGCGGCCTTCATCGCCAGCGCGCGCGCCTCGTCGCGAAAGCGGCGCAATTGCGTAGTCTGGAAGTCCACGTCCACCACTTCGTTCGCGCCCGCTTCCAGCGCCGACGCCAGCACCGCACTGACCTTGCTCACGTCCTTCAACTTCACGGCGACGATGTTATTGATGCGATAGCCGGTGATCGTCAGCGAGTCGTAATTGTTGTACAGTGGCCGGATGATGTAGTAATCGGTGGAGATGTCTTTGTCGGCGACGCCCAGCGCTTTGATCGCGGCGATCACGCGCTTGATGGCGGCGGTGTTTTTGCTGTGGACACCGTCGGGCGTGCTGTCGTTCGACATGACACCCAGTTGAATGGTCACTTGATCGGGCTGCACGTTGATGACAGCGGAGCCGCTGACGTTGATGGCGCGATTGCTATCGCAGGTCGTGTCGGCCGCAAGAGCAGGCGCGGCTGGTAAGTGCGGCTGAAAAGCGGTGACGGCTAACGTCAAGGCGATACCGCAGATCAAGCCCAACAGTGTACGAAGCTTCGGTGACATGTTCGTTCTCCTGAAGTGAAGATGATTTACACTCTCAGGATAAATGATCTATGTGGTAAATCGGTGATAAAGCGGCGACGATTACGGGGCAAATGTTCCACAGTGTAGGGGCGAGGCATTCGCACCACAAACCAGTCGATCGAGATCGTTGCCAATACAGGCGGGCCAATCAGCCGTGATATTGTGGCGAATGCCTCGCCCCTACCGCCATTCAAGAAACGCCAGCAGTGCCTTCAGATTACGCTCCCAATCGAGAGCGGTGTGCGTGGTCAATTCAATCTCAATCGCGGTGACACCGACGGTCGTCAGGTAATCGATGGCATCGCCGGTCGTAATCTGGCCGGGCACACCCTCGGGCGCATAACGATAACCCGTGTGCTGCGCCATGAATTGCGCCAGTTCGACGGTCTGCGAGGTAGTGATGCCCGCGCCGGAATAGATCACGGCCCCGGCGCTGTGATAGAAGATCGCCGCGCTGATCTGCCGCTCTTCGATAAAGTCGCGCAGCGCTCGAGTTTCCGGCTCCGAAAACGGCGCGGTTCCCGCAAAGACCGGTCGCGCGCCATGCGTCGCCGTCATCTGCCACTGATAGCCCCAGTTGCGATTGAGATCGACGCCGTTGCCGTTCATGCGACCATACACCCGATCGGTTCCGGCGGCGGTCCCGTCGGGATTGGCCAGCGGAATCACGTACAGCGTCACCTCGTCCGAGATCAATTCGGGTGATGTGGTGAAGTGTTCCAGGGTGTGACTCATCAAATCTGTCGTGTTCCACTCATAGCCGCCATGCAAGCCGCCGATGACGGCGCGGGCTACAGGGCCGCTGCCCAGTCGATAGGCCCTGAGTGGTCGCCCCTCGAACGAGCGGCCATACGTCAGCGGCCCGTCGGGCGCGGCCATGACGACCGATGCCGCTTCGATTTGAGCGGGGGCGGCTGTGGGTGCGATCGTAATCGGTTGGGGCGTCTGGGTTGGCAGCGGCGCGAGATCGGCCAGCGTCCACGGAATGGAACAACTGAAGCCGGCGATGAACAGGGCGGCCAGGACCGCGAGATGTGGTCTCATCGCGCCTATGGTTTCGTCGGCAGCGTGAAATTAGCGGAAGTGCCGACGCCCTCTTCACTCTCCAGCCACAATTTGCCGCCGTGCGCGTGGATGAGACTCTGCGCGATGGCGAGGCCCAGGCCATGCCCGCCCTGTTCGCGCGAACGCGCCTTGTCGGCGCGATAGAACCGCTGGCCGATACGGGCCAATTCGGTGGCGGGGATGCCCGCGCCGTGATCGCGCACACGGGCCAGCACCCACCGATCGGGTGTGGGGGCGATCTCGATGGTGATCGTCGTTTGGGGCCGCGCGTACTTCAGCGCATTATCCAGCAGATTGAGCAGCACTTGTTCGACGCGATCGGCATCCGCCCACGCCAACGGCGTCGTTGGATCAACTTCGATCTTACACACTAGATCACGCGTCGCGGCCTGTGCCGCCAACCGATCGATCAGGGCGCGCCCCAAACGGCCCACGTCCAGTGCCTGGCGACGCAGGTTCAGCGCGGCGGAATCGGCGCGCGAGAGCAGCAGCAGATCGTTGACGAGCCGCGTGAGTCGATCGGTTTCGGTCTCGATCGTTTCGAGAAAATGATCGCGCACGGTGAGATCATCCACCGCGCCTGCGCGCAGCGTCTCGACTGTACCTTTGATCGATGTGAGCGGCGTGCGCAGTTCGTGCGAGACGTTGGCGACGAAGTCCACTTGCATCTGGCGCGCGGCATTCAGGCGCGTGGTCATGTCGTTGAAGGTGCCGCTCAAGCGGCCCAGCTCATCACGTGAGTTGACCGTCACCGACTGATCGAACTGCCCCGTCGCAATCGCTTCCGCCGCCGAAGTGAGTTGCTGCACGGGGCGCGTGATCGCGCGCGACAACCACCAGCCCACGACGGCCGCCAACACCAATGCGATGAAGGTTGATAGCGCCAGCCTCACGCGCAGGTCTTGCAGCACCGTCAACACATCGCGCAGGCTTTGGCTGAGGTAAGCCACACCGATGTTTTGATCGTCGATGACGATGGGCACGGCGACCGCGAGGTTGGCCTCGCCGCCGGTGTCGATGTGGCTGGAGAACTCGCCGCGTAGCGCCTGTGCGATGAGTGGGTCGCTCTTCACATCTGCGCCCACTTCGCGATTTTCATTGTCCACCAGCACGATACCCTGTGCGTTGATGATGCGAATGCGCGTGGTCAGTTGCGCGCCCAATTGCAATGAGGCGTTGCTCAAGTAAGATAGATCGAGGGTGTTGAGGACGAGCGTGTTGGTGGGCACGCTCAAGTTGCTCGTTTGCAGCGCGAGGTTGTTGGCAGTTTGCTGTTGAATGGCGTTGTTGAGCGGCGCTTGCGTTACGATGTCGGGTGCGGCGGCGCGCGCGCTGGGCACGATGGCCTGCACCGTCAGATGCGCCTGCGCGATGAGGCTGTCCTCTGTCGAGCGCAGGAAATACGCTTCGAGGAAGGACAGCAGCAACAGGCCCGCGACGCCCATCGCGAGCACGATGACGCTGAGATGACTGAAGACTAAGCGAGCACGGAGACTGGATAGCATGTTTTTAATCACACAGCTCAAGCATCCTGAGCGGAGCAGCGCGCTTTTCGCTGCGAAGTCGAAGGATGCGGGTCAGGTTAGATTCCTCGACAGGTGCGCATCCTTCGACTACGTTCCGCCAGAAGCATGCGGAACTTCGCTCAGGACGCTTCGCTGTGATCTGGTTCATATCTTCTCCGGTTGGGAGGCCAGCTTGTAACCCACGCCGCGCACGGTGACAACGATTTCCACGTCGGGGGCGGCCTCGCGTAACTTGGCGCGCAGTCGTTTGATCACCGCATCGACCACGCGCAGATCGTCGTGATAGTCATAGCCCCACACCAGATCGAGCAGTTGCTCACGGCTCAACACCTGATCGGCGTGACGGGCCAGTGTGTGCAGCGTGGCAAATTCGAGCGCGGTCAGTTCGAGCAAAGTGTCGCCCCAGTGCGCTTCATGCCGTGCTGTATCGAGTGTGAGATCAGCCACGCGAATTCGACCGGGGGCAGCAGGCTCAACCCCAAATGGGGCAAGTGTCGGGCGCGGGATCGATCGGCGTAATACGTTCTTCACGCGCACCATCAATTCGCGCACGCTGAACGGCTTCACCACGTAATCATCCGCGCCCAGTTCCAATCCGACGACGCGATCGATCTCCGCATCCCGCGCAGTCAACATGATCACGGGCACGTCGCTGTCACGGCGCACGATGCGGTAGACTTCCAGACCATCGATCCTGGGCAGCATCAGATCGAGGATGATCAGATCTGGTCTGTCGTGCCGGGCCGCGGCCACGGCCTGTTCGCCGTCGCGGGCGATGACGACGTCGTAGCCGGACTGCTTCAAGTTATAAGCCAGCACATCGATGATGGGCGGCTCGTCGTCCACGATCAGAATCTTGCTCATGGTTCGATTGTAGCGCGAAACCGGGCGCGGCGTAAAGCGCGGGCGTGACAGGCCCATGACAAAGTGGTGATAACTTTGGAATAAATGTCTGGACTTCAAAGCCTGCGCTCGTTAGGGAATGCTGACAATTTAGACACAACGGCCCAAATTGGCAGAAGGCCTTGTTAATTTATGAGAAGGATGTATTATTTAATATAGCGACCCCTCTGTCGCACGTGGCACACGGCAAGCTAAGGGAGCGAGAGCATGGCCACACTGGACAATCCTCATATGCCGCCTGAAGCGGCCGGCGACGCGACGGTGAATGACGATACCGCACGGCGCCAGGCCGAGATCACTTTGTGCGACAGCGAAGCCCGTCTGGCGGCGATCATCACGTCGGCAATGGACGCTATCATCACGATCGATGCCGAACAACGAATCGTCTTGTTCAATGCCGCCGCCGAGCAGATGTTTCGCTGTTCAGCCGCCGAGGCAAGCGGGCAGCCGCTGGATCGCTTCGTTCCAAAGCGCTATCACGCCGCACATCAAAAACATATCCAGCGCTTTGCCGAAACGGGCATTACGACCCGCACGATGGGCGCGCTGCGCGCCTTGAACGCGGTGCGCGCCGACGGCGAAGAGTTCCCCATCGAGGCGTCCATCTCGCAGAGCGTGGTAGGCAATCAGCGGTTATTCACCGTCATCGTGCGCGACATCACCGAACGCAAGCGGGCGGAGGCGACGCTGGCCGCGCTGGCCGCGGTGGTGGAGTCCTCCAACGACGCGATTATCAGCAAGAACTTGGACGACGTTATCACGAGTTGGAACCGGGCGGCGGAGCAGATGTATGGTTACACCGCGCCGGAGGTGATCGGCCGCTCAATTGCGATCCTGTTTCCGCCCGAGCGCATCGACGAGCTGGCGAAGATCATGGATGGCATCCGGCGCGGTGAACGCCTGCAACACTTCGAAACGGTGCGCATAACCAAGGCTGGCCGCCGCCTGGACGTATCGTTGAGCGTGGCGCCGTTGATCGATGACACCGGCCGCGTCACAGGCGCGGCCACGACCACGCGGGATATTACCGAGCGTAAACGGGCCGAGGAAGAAATCCGGCGGCTGAACGAAAGCCTGGAGCAGCGCGTCCTGGAACGCACGGCTCAATTGGATGCCGCGAACAAGGAGTTGGAATCGTTTTCCTATTCCGTCTCGCACGACTTGCGTGCGCCGCTGCGTCACATCGTCGGCTACATGGAACTGTTGCAGAAAAGCGCGACTGCCGCGCTGGACGAGAAGGACCGCCGCTACTTCAACGTCATCGCGGACGCCGCGGCGCGGATGGGCCACCTCATTGACGATCTGCTGGCTTTTTCGCGCGTGGGCCGCGCCGATCTAGCCAAGACGCAATTTGAGGTGCAGTCGCTCGTTCAAGAAGTGATCGGCGAATTCGAGCCGGATATCCGGGAACGGGCCGTTGCCTGGGCCATCGCGCCATTGCCGCGTGTCAATGCCGATCGATCGATGCTGCGCCTGGTGTGGATGAATTTGATCTCCAATGCGTTGAAATACACGCGGCCGCGCGCGCAAGCTCAAATCACGATCGGCTGCCAGCGGATCGAACGCGAGCACGTCTTTTATATTCGCGATAACGGCGTGGGCTTCGACATGAAGTACCGGGCCAAACTATTCGGTGTTTTTCAGCGCCTGCATAGTGCGATGGAATTCGAAGGCACCGGCATCGGCCTGGCCAACGTGTGGCGCATCATCAGCCGGCACAATGGCCGGACGTGGGCCGAGGGCGCGATCGATAGCGGCGCAATTTTTTACTTTTCACTACCCATACATCTGGAGAGCTAGATCATGGCAGAGGTGAAACGCATCTTGTTGGCCGAAGACGATCCGCGGGATGTCGAACTCACGTTGATTGCGCTGGAAGAACACAAACTGGCGAACGAAGTCATCGTCGTCGAAGACGGCGAAGCGGCGCTCGATTACCTGATGCGCCGTGGTCATTTTAGCAGTCGGCCCAACGGCAATCCGGCGGTGGTCATGCTCGATCTCAAAATGCCGAAGCTGGACGGTCTGGAGGTGCTCGCCGCGATCCGATCGGATGAGCAGCTGCGTATGATACCGGTCGTTATCCTGACCTCGTCGCGCGAACAGCAGGACGTGATCAGAAGTTACCATCTGGGCGTCAATGCTTTCGTCGTCAAGCCCGTCAACTTCTCTGAACTGATCAATGCTGTGAAAGAAATCGGTCTGTTCTGGGCGATCATCAACGAGCCGCCGCCGGGCAGCGTGAGATAGCACAACCTGCGGGCGTACCAGGACAAGGTGAATGATGACTGACAGTGAAACACGCTTGCGGGTATTGTATTTGGAAGACGAGCCAAACGACGTGGACCTGGTGCAAGTGACGCTGGCCGAAGACGGCATCGCCTGCGACATCACATGGGTCGAAACGCGCGACGCCTTTGTGGCCGCGCTTGAACGCGGCGGCTTCGATCTGATCCTGTCGGACAAGTCGCTGCCCAGTTTTGACGGCCTGAGCGCGCTGGCCCTGGCGCGCGAGATCCGGCCGGAAGTGCCGTTCATTTTTGTCTCGGGCACTCTGGGCGAAGAAGCGGCGATTGAGAGCCTGAAGCACGGCGCAACGGATTACGTGCTCAAACAACGGTTGACGCGCGTGGTACCGATCACACGGCGCGCCCTGCGGAACGCCGCTGAGCGTGCGGAACGCCAGCAACGCGAGCGTGAATTGGAAGCTATTGCCAGTATGAGCGCTGCTCTGCGGACAGCCATGACCCGCGCCGAAATGCTGCCAGTTGTGATGGAGCAGGTGAGCGCGCTCTTGAAAGTTGACGGTGCTGCTGTGCTGCGGCGTGATCCGGTCACAAGTGAAGCGATCGTCGAAATGTGCAGCGGCGTGATCACGTCCGATCGGATCGGTCAACGGCTACCGGCGGGTGCGGGCATCGTCGGGCAGGTGATGGCGACCGGCGAGCCTTATCTGACCAACGCTGCCGGGCATGATTCAACATGGGTCTGGCCGCAGCCGCTCGGTTCGATCTCGGCGTTAGCCTGCGTGCCGTTGATGGTCCAGAATCACACGCTGGGTGCTCTGTGGATCGGGCGGACCACGCCCGTGACCGGCAGCGAGGTGCGCGTGCTCGGTGCGATCGGCGATATTGCTGCCAGCGCACTCCATCGTGCAGCCTTGTTCGATGAACTGGAGACCCGGGTGGCCGATCGGACGCGCGAACTCACCGAAGCCAATCAGCGCCTGCAGGAACTCGATCGCTTGAAAGATCAGTTTGTTTCGAATGTGAATCATGAACTCCGTTCGCCGTTGACCAGCATCAAACTGTATCTGGAATTGCTGGAGGTTGGCAAGCCGGAGAAGCGCGAGCAGTACGTGAAAGTGTTGCAGCGCGAGGCTAACCGGCTGCAAAACCTGATCGAAGATATGCTCAATCTGGCCCGCCTTGATTTGCAGGCAGTGCCGCTCCATCTGGAACCGATCGATGTGCAGGCCATGCTGGAGGAGCTGGTCGCCGATCGGGCAACGCTGGCTGCGGCCAGCGGTTTGACGCTGACCTATGCGCGCGAGACCGAGGCGCGCCTGGCGTTCGGCGACGATCAATTGTTGAGCCAGGTCGCGACCAACCTGCTCGCGAATGCCATCAATTACACGCCGCGAGATGGCGCGGTCAGCGTGGTAGTGGCCCTGAGTCAACGCGATGATGGCGAGTGGTTGACGTTTACGGTGCGCGACAACGGCCGCGGGATTTCGGCGGAAGACCTGCCGCACCTGTTCGAGCGTTTCTATCGCGGTGAAGTCGGTCGCACGTCGGGCGCAGCCGGCACCGGGCTGGGGCTGGCGATCTGTCACGACATCGTCGAACGACTGGGCGGGCAGATCACGGTGGAGAGTGCACCGGAGCAAGGCACCACGTTCACCGTGTGGTTGCGACCCGCGAGTTAACCGGCCCTTCGCCTGCCGCCGCGCGTAAGTTGTTCGGCAAGGGCGTGCTACAATTCAGGCAATCCAGGGGACAGGAGATTGCTATGCGCGCTCGAACGGTGCGACGGTTTGGTTTGACGTTGATGTTGGCGGCAGGTGTGTTGGCCGCGTTGTTGTTGATGCTGCAACCCCCGCGTGTTACGGCTTTGCCGCAAGGCGTGACGCGCACTTACCCCGGCGTTGCTCCTTGTAATACCTCGTTGCAAGCCTGCATTGATGGCTCCGCCGACGGCGATACGATCGATATTCTGGCCGGGGTGTACAACACCAGCGTCACACTCAACAAAGCAGTGAGCCTGATCGGCGCGGGGAGCGGCAGCACGATCCTCACTGCCCTCGCCGGCCAGCGCGTGCTGACGGTCACGGCGGCGATAAACGACGCGACGCAGATCGCCGGTCTGACGATTCAGGGCGGCGCCGCGGGCGCGGCCAACGGGGGCGGCATCTTCCTATCGGCCGGCGCACAGCCGCTGATTCAGAACGTCAGCGTCGTCGCCAACTCCGCGCAATCGGGCGGGGGTATTTACGCGTCGTCGCCCATCACGCTGAGCGCGGTGACGATCAATAACAATCTGGCGACCAACGGCAGCGGCGGCGGAGCGTACATCGCCGGCCACGTCATCGTCGTGAACAGCGTCATCCAGAACAACACGGTTGTCACCAACGGCTATGGCGGCGGCGTGCTGGCGAATGCCGCTTTTACCGGCACGAATGTGGCCTTCATTGGCAACGTGGTGAACAACGGTTACGACGGCGGCGGCCTGTACGCGAGCGGCGCGCTGAAACTGACGGGCGGGCAATTCGTCAATAACCGGACCACGAAACCGAAAGGCTATGGCGGGGGCGGCGGGGTGATGGCCTTTGGCCGTTCCGATATTTCCGGTACGCTGTTCAACGGCAACTCGTCGTCCGATTGGGGCGGCGGCGCGTACCTGGCCTACTTTGCGAACACTGCACCGGGCGTGCTGACCAACGTCCAGTTCATCAGCAATGCCGCCAACTTCGGCGGCGGGGGCGGCCTGTTCATGTGGTTCGACTCAACTCTGAAGTCGGTCGATTTCATGAGCAACACCGCTTCGTATCGTGGCGGCGGCTTATATGCTGGCTATGCGGGCAGCTATACCGAGACGATTACGGGCGGACAGTTCTTGAGCAACACCGCCAGCGGTGGCGGTGGTCTGTACTCCGATGGATCCTTTACGCTGAACGGTTCGCAGTTTTACAGCAACACCTCACGCAGCGGCAACGGCGGCGGGGCATGGGCGGCAGCCACAGCCAATGTCTCCAACGCCTATTTCGCTTACAACACCGTGATCACGGGCGGCAACAGCGGCGGCCTTGATACAGCCGGCAGCGTCGTCATCACAGACACGACCTTCTTGAACAATCGCACGCTTAACGGCAGCGGCGGCGGATCGGGCGCGGGCGGTAGCGTCACGTTGAGCAACGTGCAGTACACAGGGAACTTCGCCGCCAATCTGGGCGGAGGGATGTTGTCGTATAGCAGCGTGCAAGCAACGGGCAGCCGTTTTGAGAACAACACTGCTGTCAACAATTGGGGCGGCGGATTCTTTGCCGATCAAGCGTCGTGGCTGACCCACACCGATTTCATCAGCAACAGTTCCGCGTATGCGGGCGGCGGCGTAGGCGTGCAGCATGGCTCGCTGACGTTGACGGGCGGCACGTTTGAACGTACCCTGGCGACGACGGGCGGCTGGGGCGGCGGCCTCTACAACGGTGGTCCAGTGTTGACCATTTCCGGCACGCGGTTTCTGTCTAACACCGCCACAGCCACGGGCGGCGGTAGTGTGGGTAATACAACCTTCCTGACCAACACGACGTACATCAACAATTCGGCGGTGACCTGGGGTGGCGGAGCCGAAGGTTTCGGCCCGATGCAAGTGGTCAACAGTCAATTCCAAAACAATCGAGCGCAGGCGAACGGCGGCGGCATTTCATCAGGCAATACCGTCTCGGTCAACACCAGCCAGTTCATCGACAACACGGCGCAGGGCGATGGCCAGTATGGCGGTGGCGCGATTGCGGCCAGCCTGTCGATCGCGGCGAACGATAGTCAGTTTAGCGGCAACACGGCCAACACCTCGCCGGGCGGCGCACTGGCGGCGGGGCAAGACCTGTCACTAACGCGATCTGATTTTTCAGGCAACACGGCCACGCTCGGCGATGGCGGCGCGCTCTGGGCACGCGGGGCCGCCACGCTCGATCAGGTGGTGGCGAGCAACAATCAGAGCGGCGCACGCGGCGGTGCGGCGCTGATCAGCGGCACGGTCACGATCAGCGCTTCGCAGTTCATCGGCAACTTCGCGGACAGCGGCGGCGGCCTGTATCAGGCAGCGGGGCAGGGCCGCGTCGTCAACTCGCTGTTCGCGCGCAACACGGCGCTGAGCGGGCAGGGCGCTGGACTGTATCTGGCGCCCACCGGCACCCTACAACTGTACTTCAATACCGTGGCCGCGCCGACGTTGGCGACCGGCGACGCGATCCGTATCACCAGCGGCAGCGTGGACATTCAAGACACGATCGTTGCCAGCCACACGATCGGTCTGTATCGACTCGGCGGCACGGTGTTTGAAGATTACAATTTGTTGTACGGCAATACCACGCCACGCTTCGGCGTGATGAGCGGCGGCACCAACGATGTCACGGGTGATCCCAAATTCGTGGACACCGCCAACGACAATTATCATCTGGGCGCAGGCAGCGCAGCGATTAACGCCGGCACAGATGTGGGCGTGTATACTGACATCGACGGGCAGACGCGCCCGCATGATGCCGGTTTTGACATCGGTTTTGACGAGGCGGTGATTTATCGGCTATATCTGCCGCTGATGCTGCGGTAAGCGGCAGTCATCGATCGACTGGGGAGTGTGATACACTTGAGGCGGTTAATGGCGGAGGTGACGTATGAAGACCCTGACACTTAAGGAAAATCAAACGCTGTATGAGGTCATCGCGCAGCAGTCGCCGGTGGATGAGCCGTTTGTGCTGGAACAGGGCGGGCGGCGGATAGCCGTGTTGTTGCCACCCGACGAGTACGAGGCGTATCGCGCGTGGCGGCAGGCCCACCTGGCTGTGGCTGCGTCGATGTGGGCGGATGATCGCACTCTGGAAGATGTGGTGGCCGACATCAAGCGACGAGGGCCAGGCGTTCCCAATGTGCGTAAAGCAACGGCGTCTTTGAAGGATTTGCTTGAAAATGCCCCGCACGATCCGGATTTCAACCTGGAAGAATGGACGCGCGACTGGGCTAAAATCGAGGCGGAGATGAAAGAATCTGAACGACGTGATTGGCTCAAGACCGAAGCTGAAATGCGCGCCGTGCTGAGATCTGAGGAATGACTCAGTACCTGCTGGACACCAATCACGCCTCGCCGTTGATCACGCTCGATCATCCATTGCGCCACCAAATCCTGGCAGCAATTGAGGTCGGCCATACATTTGCTCTACCAGCAGTCGTCATAGCCGAACTGCTGTTTGGCTATGGCCTTCTGCCACGTGCCTCGCAGAACATTCAGGAATGGGAACGGTTACGCCCGTCGTTCGATGTGATCGCCGTCGAGGAGCGTGATGCGCTTGATGCGGCGGCAATTCGAGTGCGATTGCGGCGACGAGGCTGGCAGCTAAATGTAGTCGATGCACTCATCGTCGCAATCGCGTTGCGTTACGGCTTGACGTTGTTGACCACCGACGGCGACTTTGATGCCGTGCCTGATCTGAAGTATGAGAATTGGTTACCGACCGTGTGACCTTTGATTGTAAGAATTGGCCTGTAATGACTGACTCTGACCGCAAACCCAATTCCATCTTTGCCCCCATTTCCGGCCCGGTCTTCACCGCCCCCGAACTGCCCACCTACGAAGCGCTGATGGACTGCATCCGCTGCGGGCGCTGTCTGCCCGCCTGTCCGACTTATCAGCAAACGACGCTGGAGACCTTTTCGCCGCGCGGGCGACTGTCTTTGATGCGCGCAGTGGAAGATGGCAAACTCGATCTGGCCGTTGCGGGCGTGGTAGAGCACCTGTATCACTGCCTCGATTGCCGCGCCTGCAACACCGTGTGCCCCGTCAGCATCCCGATCGGCGAACTCATCGTCGAAGGCCGCGCCGCCGTCGAAGCGAAACATCCGCGCCACTGGCTCATCCGCTTGATCTTGAATCACGCGCTGATTTCGCCGCGCCGCATTCAGTGGTTCACGCCGCCGCTGCGTTGGGCGCAGCACCTCAAACTCGATCGGCTGGGCGTGGCCCTGCTGGGCTGGATTCCGAGGATTGGCCCGGTGCTGAAGGACCTCGTACAACTCGCGCCGAAGATGCCGAAGCCGTTGTGGGGGGAACTGCAAAAACCTGACAGGTCTCGTCAGCGTAGCTCATCGACCGGCAACTCTGACGAGACCTGTCAGGTTTCAACCTATCGTGTCGGCTTCTTTTTAGGCTGCGTTATGAATGTGGCGTTTGCTGACGCCAGCCGCGCGACCGTTGAACTGCTGCACCGTTTCAACTGCGAAGTGATCACGCCGAACGATCAAATGTGCTGCGGCGCGCCGCAAGACGATCAAGGGCTGAAGGACACGGCGCGCAAGATGGCGAAGCGCAACATCGCGGCGTTTGAGGCGCTGGGCGATCTTGATGCAATCGTAGCAGATTGCGCCGCGTGCAGCGGCTTCCTCAAAGAGTACGAGCGTGTTTTCCACAACGATGCCGAATGGTCAGAGAGGGCCAGTCGCTTTTCGAATAAGGTTCGAGACATCACCGAGTGGCTGGATCAGATCATGCCGGCTGATCTCAAGCATCCTGAGCGAAGCGAAGCGGAGTCGAAGGATGCGGGTGACGGCAAGCGTGCTTCGACTTCATTGCATTCCGCTCACGCGAAGCGTGCGCCCGTCGCGCAGTCGAAGGATGCGGCGCCGCAGCGAATCACCTATCACGAACCATGTCACCTGGCCAACGTGCAGGGCGTGCGACGTCAACCACGGGCCGTGTTGGCGCGGCTAAAACCATCGGGTGTGGAGATGTGCGAACTGGCCGATTCGACGCGCTGTTGCGGCAGTGCGGGCATCTATAACCTCACACATCCGGCCTTATCGAAAGAGTTGCTCGATCGCAAGATGGCCGATGTTGAGGCGACCGGCGCAGAAGTCGTGGTCAGCGCGAATCCGGGTTGTTTGCTACAATTGGAATGGGGCGCGAGACGGACAGGTTCAGATGTGAAAGTGAAGCATGTGACGCAGATGGTATTGGAGACGATTGAGAGGCAGGATGTATGATGCAAGATGCATGATGCAAGATGCGTGAGCATGAGTCCTGCCTCGCGCATCCCGCATCACGCACCACGGGAGAGAAAATGCAAGCACCTATTGAAGAAGCAACTATTCCGGCTCCGGTGCACGGCGGTCAAAAGATCGTCGGCGTGCGCTTTATGCCGGTGGGCAAGGTCTATCATTTTGACGGGACACACTTGCGCGATTTGCGCGCCGGCGACTGGGTCATCGTGTCGACGACGCGCGGCCGGCAGATGGGACAGGTGGCCTCGCTGGAGCCGCCCCGACATGGCGCAGCCGACGGGCCGTTCAAACTGATCGAGCGGATGGCGACCAATCGCGATCTGGCGTTGAAGAAATACTGGGAAACGCAAGAGGTCGCCGCGATGATCGTCGCGCGTGAGAAGGCGCAGCACCTGCGTATCGAGTGCAAGATCGTCAAGGCCGAATATACGTTTGACGGCGCGCGATTGGGTTTTCTGTACTCGGTCGAAGACAACGTCGAGGTGAACGTCGAGCCGCTGCGCGCGGCGTTGCAGCCGGAGTTCAACGCCAGGGTCGATATGCGGCTGATCGGGCCGCGGGATACCGCCAAGATCATCGGCGGGGGCGGGGCGTGTGGTTTGACCGAGCGCTGTTGCTCCAAATTCCTCACCGACTTCAGCCCCATCTCCGTGAAGATGGCCAAAGAGCAGGGGCTGTCGCTGAATCCGCAGGAAATCACCGGCATGTGCGGCCGCCTGCGGTGCTGCCTGTTGTATGAATACGAGCAGTATGTGGAAGCGCGCAAGCAATTGCCCAAACGCAACAAGGAAGTCGGCACGCCGCACGGCAACGGCAAAGTGATCGATGTCTTCCCGTTGAAGGATGCCGTGCTGGTGCTGGTGGGCGAGACGATGCACGAAGTAGTGCGCGCCGATTTGCAGCCGCTGGCAGAACTGGCCGCGCTGCAACAGAAGACGGAAGAACCGTGCAGCGGTTCGCATGGCTGTAACTGCGGCGCGCACCGGCAGACCGGCAGGAAGAAGAAGAAGGAGCACAAGGATCAGCGCGGCACCCCACCCGCCCCTCCTCAATGAACTGCGCGCGGCGTTGGGCAACGAGGCCGTTGCCACCGACGCCGCGACGCTGACCGCTTACGCATACGACGGCACGTGGGCCGAGCAACGCCCGGCCGTCGTTTTGCATCCGCGCACCACCGAACACGTCAGCGTGATTTTGCGCCTGGCCGATCAACATTGCATCCCGATCGTGCCGCGCGGCGCGGCGACGGGCCTGGCGGGCGGCGCGGTACCGATCGAGAATTCGTGGTGCGTCAACCTCGCGCGGATGAATCGCATCCTCACGATTGCGCCCGAAGACTCGATCGTGATTACACAGCCCGGCGTCGTTACCGCGACCCTGCAAAAAGCGGTCGAAGCGACCGGGCTGATGTGTCCGCCCGATCCGGCGTCGTTGTACATGTGCACCATCGGCGGCAACGTCAGCACCAATGCGGGCGGGCCGCGCTGTTTGAAATATGGCGTCACCGCCGATTACGTACTGGGGTTGGAAGTAGTGTTGCCCGGCGGCAAAGTGATGCACGTCGGGGGACGCACGATCAAGAATGTGGCGGGCTATAACCTGAAGCAGTTGATCGTCGGATCAGAAGGCACGCTAGCCGTCGTAACGGAAATCACTCTCCGATTGATCCCGAAACCCAAAGCGCAGTTGGTGGCACTGGCCGCGTTTGGCAAGTTGTCCGCCGCGTGTGAAGCGGTGGGCAAGATTCTGGCGAGCGGTATCACGCCGTTGGTCACGGAAATCATGGACTCGGACGTCATCCGCGCGATCGACGATTTGCAGCACAGCCGCAAACAAGCGCGCACCCT
>JACRBO010000262.1 GCA_016219235.1 Chloroflexota bacterium | reverse complement strand
TCGTAGTTGATCGTCGGCGGAATGATGCCGTCGGTGATCACTTTCACGGCAGCGACCGCTTCTATCGCGCCGCCCGCACCCATCAGGTGGCCCGTCATCGATTTGGTGGAACTGATCGTGACGGTGTAGGCCGCTTCACCAAACACGCGTTTGATGGCGTGTGTTTCGCTCTTATCGTTCAACGGCGTACTGGTGCCATGCGCGTTGATGTAATCGATCTGATCGGGCCGCAAGCCCGCCTGCGCCAGCGCCATCTGCATGGCCTGCGCCGCGCCCGCCCCCGACTCTTCCGGCGCGGTGACGTGATAGGCATCCGCCGACAGGCCGTAGCCCAGCACTTCGGCGTAGATCTTTGCGCCGCGCGCGAGAGCATGATCCAGTTCTTCCAGGATCAAGGCTGCTGCGCCCTCGCCCATGACAAAGCCATCGCGGTTTTTATCGAAGGGCCGGCTGGCTGTCTCGGGCGAGTCGTTGCGCGTGGAAATGGCCGTCATATTGTTGAAGCCCGCCGCCGCGATGGACACCATCGCCGATTCGGAACTGCCCGCCACCACCACGTCGCACGCATTGCGCCGCACCCATTCGGCCGCTTCGCCGATGGCATTGGTGCCGGTCGCACAGGCTGAAACGGGGCACAAATTCGGCCCTTTCAGGCCGAATTGAATCGCGACCTGGCCGGCCGCGCTGTCCGGCAGCATCATCGGCACCAGGAACGGGCTGACGCGATCAGGCCCTTTCTGATTCATCTCGGCGATCTGGCTGACAATGGTGTTGATGCCGCCGATGCCGGTACCCATCATCACACCGATGCGCGGCGCATTCTCCGGCGTTACTTGCAGACCGGAATCGTCGAGCGCCTGCTTGGAGACGGCCACTGCAAACTGTGTAAAGCGATCCATGCGGCGCGCTTCTTTGCGCCCTACCGCAATCGTCGGGTCGAAGTCTTTCACCTCGCACGCGAACCGGGTCTTGAAATTGGCCGGATCGAACTGCGTGATCGGCCCGGCCCCTGATTTGCCCGCAAGCAAATTGGTCCAATAGGTATGTACGTCATTGCCGACCGGCGTCACTGCACCGAGTCCTGTCACTACTACGCGTCGTGTCATGGTCATTTCTCCTTCCCCGTATGTAACCCGACAGCGCGGCAAAAGATACGGCCTGAGCGATTACTATGACGCAGCGCGACAAGCACGGTTTCAGCATCATGCCGGGTATCTCTGGCGAAACGCTTGAAGCGGCTCACGGCGCCGGGGACGGCGGCCTGAGCAGTAACCGTTGATTCGCTCCCTTCGTTGGCGCGCTTGATTCGTTGACTGGCGCGTGGTAGCATGGGGCGCATTCGCCGGCCACAGGAGCCATGTCCATGAGTGAAGTTGCGCAATTTCTTCAAGACACGCACGGTCTGGTGCGCTGGTTCATTCTGTCGCTGGCCCTCGTCGGATCAGCGCGCGCCTTTGTCAGCATGCTGAGCGTCAGCGGCAAATTCACGCGGCTCGATCAAGGCTTGAGCAATGCCTATCGCGGTTTGCTCAGCCTGCAAGGTGTGCTGGGCTTGCTGCTGATCATCGCCGCACTGACCCTGCAAACGAGTATGCCGTGGCTGCACCTGATCGTGATGCTGCCCGCCATCGGCATCAGTCATCTCACGCGGCGGTTTCGCGCGCGGCCCGATCGGACCCGGCAGCAATATCAGCTGGGCATCTATCTGAGCAGCCTGGCGCTTGTAGCGATCGGCCTGGCGGTGATCAATCAGCTATATTTGCCGTGATGACCCCCACCCCGACCCTCCCCCGTTCGGAAAAGAATCGAACAGGGGAGGGAGCATCGTCCATGCACAGCGTTATCGCCTTCTTCGATCTGGATTACACGCTGCTCGACACCAGCTCCGGCCTGTTGTACGTGCAGTATCTGCGCCGCACGGGGCAGATCGGCCGGCGCGTCCTGGCGCGCGTAGCAGGGTGGACGCTGCTGTATAAACTCGCGTTGATCGATATGGCGCGCGCTATGCCTCACATGGTAGCCTACGTGCAAAACGCCAGTGCCGGCGCGCTGTGGGAACAGTCCCGGCGCTGGTTTACCAGCATGGCGATCGACCATCTCAGCCCGATCGGCGTGGCGAAGATCCGCGACCATCAACGGCAGGGGCATGTCGTGGTCGTCATCTCCGCCTCGACGCAGTTTGCCGTGCGGCCCGTGGCTGAACATCTGAGGCTGGAGTATTTGTGTACGCAGCTGACCATCGAGGATGATCGGGTCACGGGCGAGATTGTGTCGCCGATGTGTTACGGTGCAGGAAAAGTGACCTGGGCGCGGCAACTGGCCGATCGGTACGGGATACCGATCGGGCGCAGCTATTTCTACACGGATAGCCTGAGTGATTTGCCGCTGCTGGAGATCGTCGATCATCCTATCGCCGTCAATCCTGATCCCGGCTTGAAGCGATTGGCCGTTCAGCGCGGTTGGCCGATCGAGAGATTTTACTGATACGCTTATCGAAGTCATTGCGAGCGGCAGCGAAGCAATCTCTGTTTTGGCC
>JACRBO010000256.1 GCA_016219235.1 Chloroflexota bacterium | reverse complement strand
TGGCGCTCGCCGGAGCCGTCGTCATCACGCCCCTCGTGATCATCGTGCGCCTGCCCCAAGCACTCGTGCCGCCGCCCGAGTCTGATCTCGCCGCCGTTGAAGCGTATCGAGGACAGTTGCGCCAGCGCCTGAGCAACAACCCCCACCTCAATGACAGCCCGATCGATCTGAGCAGCGAGACCGGTCTACAGGCGGCTATCCAACAATTGGATATGCGTGCCGATCAACTCACCAAGCAGGCCGCGTCGACCACGTTTGTCAGCACGGCCATCTCGCAGAATGGCCGCCTGGACGCGCTGATGGTGCTGGCGACGCAGACGCGGCTGGTCTGGCAGATCGCGCAGTTGTATCAGCAGCGACCGCACTGGCGCGAACTGCTAAACCTGTACAGCAACGTCGCCGTGACGGCCCTGCTGGTCAGCGAGATCGAAGACCTGGACATCAGCGAACAGATCGAACCGATCGTGGCGTCGGTGTTGGGCAGCGGCGTCGTCGGGGCGGTGCCGGGCGTGGGCACGGTGGCCGTCAACATCCTGACCAACTCCTTGATCGAAGGCACGGCCAACGCCTTCCTGACGCTGCGTATCGGCAGTGTAACTCGCCAGTATTGCGGCGCTCTGACGAAGTTGGAGAAGCGGCTGGTGCGCCGCTCGGCGACCGTGGCCGCCGCGGGCTTGCTCGGTTCCATCGTGCGCGAATCAGCGAGTGTGGTCAGCAAGGCCATCCTCAACGCCGTCGGCGAAGTCGGTACGCGCAGCGCCGCAGCCGCTAAAGACGGCATCACCAGTCGGCTGCAGAAGATCGTCGGGCGTGCCTCACCCCCCGGCCCCCTCTCCTGATTCGAGAAGCATCGATCAGAAGAGGGGGTGAGGCCACTGCAAATCGGGTATAATGTCGCCATCGCTTCGCAAATAGGACTATTTTATGCCGCATTTATTGATGTTTACACGCGCGGGTGGCTGCCCCGATCAATCTCTGGCTCGCCGCTGTCTGGACGAATTCAAGATCAAGCCGATCGAACTGAACATCTCGCGTGAAGCCGCTGCGGCGCAGCAATTGCTGGCTCTGGCCGGATGTCTGGCAATCCCCACGTTTGTCGTAGCCGATGGGGACAACCAGCCGATCGAACCGCCGCGTCCGATGGAGCCGCTCCGCTCCGTACGCAACATCGATCGCGGCTCGATCATCAGCGAGCCCACACGCGACGGTCTGCGCGCCTTCTTGATCCGCCACGGATTTCTGGCGACATGACAGTCAGTCAACAGACCATCGCCATTGAAGGCCGCCATGCCAAGTTCTGGTTGGGCGGCACGGGCAGGTCGCTCGTGCTGCTGCACGGCGGACTGGGCGATGCACGCCAGCACTGGCAGTCTACCTTCGAGGCGCTGGCCGATCGGTTTCAAATCCTTGCGCCGGATCTGCCCGGCTTTGGCGTTAGCGATCCGCTGCCCATGCCCGGCTATCAATCGTACCTGAGCTGGATCACCTATCTGCTGGAACTGCTCAACATCGGCGGGCCGATTGCGCTGATGGGCAATTCATTCGGGGCAACCCTCGCCCGCCTGTACACCGCCGAAAACACCAGCTATGTCTCGCGGCTGGTGCTCATCGACGGCGGCCACATCACCGACGCGAACGGCTGCTTGCGCGCCCTGTTTCGGGTGCCCGGCCTGAGTGGTATCATGTTCGCACTGGCGCGCCAGATCAGAGATTCGGCCGACAATTTGAAACGCGCGGTGTATGACGAAGCGCTGTTGACGCCGGACTTCATCGCTACCGCGCGCGCCGCCTCGCCCGGTTTTGTCGCCGCTCAGAAGCAGATTGGCCTGTCCAGCACGCCCACGCTGCGCACACCCACCTGCCCCACGCTCGTCGTCTGGGGCGAAGCCGATCGGTTGAGTTCGCCGGCCGCCGGACGACAGATCGCCGCAGAAATTCCGGGTGCAAAGTTTAACCTTATCCCCAACGCGGGTCATCTTCCTCAGATCGAACAACCGGCGGCCTTTCACGCGCTGGTTGCCCCCTTTCTAACAGGCAAATAAGCCGTGAGGGTGTGCGTGGTAAAATGATGCACCCGCCCGGTATTACATCCATCGCTGACGATATTTCACTGGGTAAAACAAGGAGAAGTATGAAACTGAAACTGATCTCGCTGATCGCTTTATTGGGTTTGTTGATAAGCGCTTGCGCGCCCGCGACGGCTCCAGCCGCGGCGCCGGCCGCGCCAGATGCGGCGGCAGTGCAGCCAACTGCCGCCCCTGCACAGCCAACGCCGGCTACGCCGGCCACGCCCGCCGGCACAGCCGCGCCCACGCCTGAATTCGAGAAGATCATCAATCCGCAGCCGGAAGATTGGAAATACGGCCCCGATGGCGCAGCCGTGACCTTCATCGAATGGGCGGATTTTCAGTGCCCGTATTGTTCCGAAGTCGCACCGCTATTGAAGAAATTGGCCGATGCCTATCCCAAGGACGTGCAGATCGTCTATCGCCACTTCCCACTGCCGACGCACGATAAATCGTTGATCACCGCCGAGGCCCCAGAAGCGGCCGGGGCGCAGGGCAAGTTCTGGGAAATGGAAGGCCTGCTGTATGAGACACAGGCGGAATGG
>JACRBO010000255.1 GCA_016219235.1 Chloroflexota bacterium | reverse complement strand
CCCGTAGCCAAAGCGTCCCCACAGACTGCTCCAGGCGTAGGGAATCTCGCTGACGGCCAGCCAGAAACTCTCGCGCGGATCGCGCCCGCCCCACAGTTCGTTCATGCGCTGGACGCCGGTCGGTTCGCCATAGAGCTGCGCGTTGCGCACGAACCACCAGCCCGCAAAAATCGCGACGCCGATCAACAGGAACACATTCGCCTTGATGAAGCCGCGCCAATCGCGTTTGGGCCAGATCGCAATCAGTAACGCCAGTTCGATCAACGGCAGCGCAAAGGCGAGGTTGAATTTCGCCATGAGCGCCAGACCAAACGCGAGGGCCAGCAGGATCGATCGGCGGGTGTTGAGGCCGTCACGAATGATCGCCACGCCCTGCCATAACAGGAACGATCCAAACAAGCCCGCGATCACATCATTGTTGATCGCGCCGCTCATAAACAGGAACTGCGGATTGAACGCCACAATCGCCGCCGCGCCCGCCGCAATCCCCTTGTCTACTTGTCTACTTGTTTCCTGATTCCCTGTACTATCCGATCGGAAAACGGTTAGTCCGATTTGATACGTCACCCACACCATGATCGCGCCGAATAGCACATTGACCCAGCGCGCAACGTGGACCATCAGCACGACGCCGTGATACGGCCACACTTCATCAGGACCGTGCAGGTAGCGATTCTTGTTGTCGTTGTTGATTTCCCACTGGCGATAACCCAGATAGGGGTTGGGCGTTGGCTCATACAGCGCGTCGTGATCGGGCGCAATCCAACCGGTTGCCAGCGCGGCGATGAGGTAGTACAGCGGCGGATGATGCGCCTGGATGCGCGGTTGATCGTCGCGTTGTTCGGGCAGCGCGCCGTACTGTTGAATGTAACGGATATATCGGAAGTGATGCAGCTCGTCGGTCGATTCGTAGATCGGGTTCGCGACACTGAAGCCTGCGGCTAACGCGACATAGCCGATCAGGATCGCGCTGAACAGCCAGTGTGAACGCAGGGTGATTGACAAACGGGTTAGCATGCTAGGAACCAAACCGCCGACGTGATGTCGGCGGGAAGTTGGGGCGATTATAACGGCGGGTGATGATTCACACAAGACGCGAACCGCGGACAGCCTTGCGCTCTGGTTTTGATTGCGCGTATAATTGGCGTATCCTCACTTGCTGTCCGCCACCGGGAGACTGCCATGCCGTTTGTTTATGCGGGTCGTTACTTTCGGTTCAACCTCAGCACCGGCCAATCTTCCATCGAGACGATTGACGAGGCCGACGTGCGCAAGTTCCTGCTGGGCAGCGGCTACGCGGCCAAATTGTTTTCCGATGAGCTCGATCCGTCGATCGGGCCGCTCGATCCGCGCGCCACGATCTATATCTTCAATGGCCTGCTGTCCGGAACGTTTGCGCCCACCGGCTGCCGATCATCCTTCTGCGGCCGCTCGCCTCTGACCGGCATCTGGAATGAAGCCAACCTCGGCGGGCACTGGGGCGCAGAACTGCGCTTTGCCGGTTACGACGGCCTTGTAATCACGGGCAAGGCTGAAAAACCGGCCTATTTGTACATCAACGGCGACGCCATCGAATTGCGTGACGCCACTCACCTGTGGGGCAAAGACACCTTTGAAGTTCACGATCTGCTCATCGCCGAAACCGACGAAAAAGCGCGCGCGGCCATCATCGGCGTGGCGGGTGAAAATTTGGTAAAGATCGCGGGCGTGGTCAGCGGCGGGCACAGTCATGCGCGCATGGCGGCACGCGGCGGCATGGGCGCGGTGCTCGGTTCGAAGAACCTCAAGGCCATCGTCACGCGCGGCAACCCTTCGGGCAAGCCGCAGTATGCGGACGCGAAAGCGTTTCACGCCACAGTGAAAGACAGCAACAAATACATCATGGCGCATGGCCCGGCCGAGGCGCTGCATCTGGTCGGCACGGCGGGCGGCCATCCCGGCACCGACAAGTTCGGCGACAACGCGATCAAGAACTGGCGCGGCGGCAACTGGACCGAAGGCACGCTCAAGACCTCAGGCAAAGCGATCGCCGAAACGATCTTCGCACGCCACACGTTTTGTCACGCCTGCCCGATCGGGTGCGGCAAAGCGATCGAGGTGAAAGAGGGCAAGTATGCGGGCGTGTGGGGTGAAGGCCCCGAATACGAAACGCTGTGCGGCTTCGGCTCGAATCTGCAATGTGACAACCTCAACGCCATCGCCGCGATGAACGACTGGTGCAACCGCTACGGCCTGGACGTGATTTCGACCAGCGGCGTCATCGCGTGGGCGTTTGAAGCCTATGAAAAAGGTATTCTCACATTCGCCGACACCAACGGCCTCGAACTACATTGGGGCGACGACGATGCCATCATCGCGTTGATCCACGCGATCGGGCGGCGCGAGGGTCTGGGCGATGTGTTGGCCGAAGGCTCGCGTGAAGCGTCGCACCGCATTGGACAAGGCACGGACAAATTCGCCATCCACGTCAAAGGGCTTGAGCTGCCTTATCACGATCCGCGCGCCTTCGCCAGCATGGCCGCCAACTAT
>JACRBO010000254.1 GCA_016219235.1 Chloroflexota bacterium | reverse complement strand
AGGGCGAGATTGTGGTCTGCCCGGATTGCGGCGTCGATCTGGAAGTGAAGTCGCTTGAGCCGCTGACGGTGGAACTTGCGCCGATGGAAGAAGAGGATTGGGGAGAGTAGGTTAGTAGATTAGTAGATAAGGAAACAAGTAGATTAGGAAACGAGTAGATGAGTGGCAGAGTGTCACCGGTTGACTAATCTACCAATTTACTAATTTACTAATGTACCAATTTACTAATGTACTAATTTACCAGGTTACTAATCCACTGGAGACGAACGATGAAAATAGGTGTGTTACTTTCGCGGGTGCGCGTTGAAGAGAAGTGGCTGTTTGAGGCGCTGGAAAAGCGCGGCGCTGAGTATGATCGATTGGACGATCGCGAGATCAAATTCGACATCACGCAGCGCGAGAAGTGGCAGCAGTACGACGCCGTGCTGGAGCGCAGCATCTCGTTTGCGCGCGGCCTGTACGCGACGCAGATTTTGAATTCGTGGGGCGTGCCCACCGTCAACGATTCGCAGGTGGCGGCGATCTGCGGCGACAAATTGACAACAACGTTGATGCTGGAAAAAGCCAATGTGCCGCAGCCATTGGTGAAAATTGCGTTTACGCCGGAAAGCGCGCTCGACGCGATCGAAGAGATGGGCTATCCGGTGGTGCTGAAACCCGTCGTCGGATCGTGGGGGCGACTGTTGTCGAAGATCAACGATCGAGAAGCGGCCGAGGCGATCCTTGAACACAAAGAGACGCTGGGTTCGTATCAACACTCGATCTTCTACATTCAAGAGTTCATCACCAAGCCGGGCCGTGACATCCGCGCCTTCGTCATCGGCGATCAGACAGTGTGCGCGATCTATCGCACGTCGCCGCACTGGATCACGAACACGGCGCGCGGCGGGCAAGGCATGGTGTGCCCGGTGACGCCGGCGCTCAACGCGATCTGCGTCGCGGCGGCGAAAGCGGTCGGCGGCGGCGTGCTGGCGATCGATGTGCTGGAAGATCCGCAGCGCGGCTATCTGGTCAACGAAGTCAATCACACGATGGAATTTCACACGACTGTGCCGACGACGGGCGTCGATATTCCGGGCATGATTGTGGATTACACGATCGGGCTGGCCCGAAAAAAAGCCGCAAGGGTTGACGCGCCGCGGCCGCTGCTGCATCCGGCTTTCGCGTTTAACCCGGCGCTGGATTTGCAGGCGGTGGAAGCGGATCCCGTGGAGGCGGCATGAAGGTTTCGATCGTCGGCGCGTCGGGCTACACCGGCGGCGAACTTATACGCCTGCTGCTGTTTCATCCGCAAGTGGGGATTGGGCAGGTCACGTCGGAAAGCCACGTGGGCGAGTACATCTATCACCAGCATCCCAATCTGCGCAAGCGCACGCAACTGCAATTCACAGCGCGCGATCAACTGCAAGCATGCGACGTGTTGTTTCTGGCGCTGCCGCACGGCGAAGCGCAGAAGAACATCGACAAGTATCTGGCGCTCGCGCCGAAGATCGTGGATTTGTCGGCAGACTTTCGCCTGAAGGATGCGGCGTTGTACAAGACGTGGTACGGCCACGATCACACAGCGCCCCAACATTTAGGCTCGTTTGTGTACGGCCTGCCGGAAGTACAGCGCGAGGCGATGCAGACGGCGACGCGCATCAGCGGGGTGGGCTGCAATGCGACGGCGTCGATTCTGGCGCTGCTGCCGCTGGTGAAAGCCAACCTGATCGATCTCGACAAACCGATCATCGTCGACGTCAAAACGGGCTCGTCCGAAGGCGGCGCGAGTGTGAATCCCGGCTCGCATCATCCTGAGAAAAGCCATTCGGTGCGCGCTTACGCGCCGACCGGACATCGGCATACCGCCGAGGTGATTCAGGAACTGGGTCTTAACAACGTGCATCTCAGCATGACGGCGGTAGAACTCGTGCGCGGCGTGCTGGCGGCAGCGCATGTGTTTGTGAAGCAGGGCGTGGTTGAGAAGGATTTGTGGAAGGCGTATCGGGCCGCGTACAACACCGAACCGTTCGTGCGCATCGTGAAGGACAAGACCGGCATTCATCGCGTGCCCGATCCCAAGATTCTGGGTGGATCGAATTACGCGGATGTGGGCTTCGATCTCGATCCGCGAACGGGACGGGTGGTGTCACTGGCCGCGATCGATAATCTGATGAAGGGCGCGGCGGGCAGCGCGGTGCAGGCGATGAACATCATGTGCGGCTTTGAGGAAACGGCGGGGCTGGAGTTTCCGGGGCTGCACCCGGTATGATTGCTGATTGTTGAATGCTGATTGCTGATTGTATACGTCGGGTCAGCAATCACTTTCATCAGGGGGCAAGCATGAACGCGGAAGAACTGAAGAAACGGACCAAGCAATTCGGGTTGCGCTGTATCAAAGTCACGGAGAGTTTGCCAAGAACACGCACGGCGGATGTGTTGGGCAAGCAATTGTTGCGCTCGGCCACTTCAGTGGGGGCGAACTATCGTTCGGCGTGTCGTGCGCAATCTAAACCGGCCTTTGTATCCAAAGTCGCTATCTCGATTGAAGAGGCCGACGAGTCGCTGTACTGGCTGGAATTGTTAATTGAGGCCGGTTTGATGACCGAGAAGAAACTGGCCGCATTGATGAAGGAAGGCAACGAAATCGTCGCCATCTTGACTGCCTCGTCAAAGACAGCGCAACGCGGTCTTCAGCGTCGAATCAGCAATCAGAAATCAACAATCAGAAATTAAGCGAGTATCTTTATGATCGTAATCAAGATCGGCGGAACGAACGGGGTCAACATCGACGCGGTGGTGGCGGATGTGGCCGCGCAGGTGCGGGCCGGGCAGAAGTTGATCGTGGTGCACGGCGGCTCCGGCGAGACGAATGTGATCTCGGAGCAGCTGGGCCATCCGCCGCGCTTTGTCACGGCGGTCTCGGGCTTCACCAGCCGCTATACCGATCGCGCGACGCTGGAAATCTTCGCGATGGTGACGTCGGGTAAGATTAATACAATCCTGGTGGAGAAGTTGCAGAAGGCGGGCGTGAATGCCTTCGGTCTATCGGGCGTCGATGGGCGGCTGATGGTAGCCAGGCGCAAGGACTCGATCCGCATTATCGAGAACGGCAAACAGCGCATCCTGCGCGACGATTTCACGGGCAAAATCGAGACGGTGAACAGCGGCTTGCTGAACATGCTGCTCGACGCGGGCTATGTGCCGGTGGTCGCGCCGCTGGCGATCTCGCCGGAAGGGGACGCGCTGAACGTGGACGCCGATCGAGCGGCGGCGATGGTGGCGGGTGCGGTCAACGCCGAGCAGCTGATCATCCTGTCGAACGTACCGGGTTTGATGCGGCAATTCCCCGACGAATCGACGGTGATCGCGCACATCGACAAGGCGCGCGTCGAGCAATCGCTGGACTTCGCGGAAGGGCGCATGAAGAAGAAAGTGCTGGGCGCGAGCGAGGCATTGCAAGTGGGCGTGGGCAAGGTGGTGTTTGCCGACGGGCGAATTGAAGCGCCGATTATGAATGCTTTGGCCGGCAAGGGCACGGTGATCTCGTAGATGAACACGACCATCAGACCCTTCGCGTTGTCGGATGAAGCAGCGGTCATTGCAGTGTGGCGCGCGTGCGGGTTGACTCATCCCAACAACGATCCTCGCAAGGATATTGCGCGCAAAATGAAGGTCAATCCCGAGCTGTTTCTGGTGTGCGAGATCGATGGCAAGATCGTGGGCACGGTCATGATCGGCTATGAGGGACATCGGGGCTGGATCAATTATCTGGGCGTTTTACCGGAGTATCAAGGTCAAGGCTTAGGGCGTCAGTTGATGGATCAGGCGGAAGCGCTGCTGGTTGAGCGCGGCTGCGCAAAGATCAATTTGCAGATTCGGGCAACCAATACAAAAGTAATCCAGTTCTATGCCGGGATCGGCTTCAATGTCGATGAAGTCGTGAGCATGGGCAAGCGACTGAACATAGATAACGTGAGCCAATAGACTATGAACATTCAACAACTCGAAGATCAAACTACCTCTGGTGTATACAGCAAGCGCCCGATCGCGCTGGTGCGGGGCGCGGGCGCGCGCGTGTGGGACAGCGACGGCAATGAATACATCGACTGCGTGGGCGGGCAAGGCTCGGTCAATGTGGGCCACGCAAATCCGCAGGTGGCCGCGGCGATCGCCCAACAGGCGCAGACGTTGATCACGTGCCCGGAGATGTTCTACAACGATCGGCGCGTAGAGTTGGAGCAGAAACTCACGGCGATCACCGGTATGCCGCGCGTGTTCCTGTGCAATTCGGGCACGGAGGCGGTTGAGGCCGCGATCAAGTTTGCGCGATTGGCGACGAAGCGCACGGGCGTGATCGCGGCGATGCGCGGCTTCCACGGGCGCACGTATGGCGCGTTGTCCGCGACGTGGGAGAAGAAATATCGTGAGCCGTTCGAGCCGCTGGTGCCGGATTTCAGCCACATCACGTACAACGATGTCGCCGCGCTGGACGAAGTGATTGACTTCAAGACCGCCGCAGTGTTGATCGAAGTGGTGCAGGGCGAAGGCGGTGTGCGGCCAGGCACGAGCGAGTTTCTGTGCAAGGCGCAAGAATTGTGCCGCGAGCGCGGGGCGATGCTGATCCTGGATGAAGTGCAGACGGGCTTTGGTCGCACCGGGCAGATGTTTGCGTTTCAGCATTACGGGTTGCAACCCGATCTGCTGTGCCTGGCTAAATCGATGGCGGGCGGCCTGCCGATGGGCGCAACGCT
>JACRBO010000253.1 GCA_016219235.1 Chloroflexota bacterium | reverse complement strand
CTCAGCATTATACCATTAGCCGGTGTCAATGATGGGGCCTGGCGACTTTGAGCCGATTCATGCCAGCCGACATCGACCACATGACGCGCGAACTGGTCTGACACGATTGAATAGCTGGCTGTGATGCGCCCAACCGTCGAGCAGATCACGAGCCGACCAGCGCCATGCAACCGACCGGCTACTGCGCCACGGTTCACAGTGCCTGGCGCTTGAAGTGCCGATGCCCGGGGCGCGATGACGTGGAAGCAGCAGGCCGCTCACGGTCTGGATAGGCAGCGATGATGCGATAGCGAGTGTCAGACGAACCGTTCGCCAGGGCCCTTCAGGTCAGGCGACGGATCTCGCACAGGTAGGCGCGATGCGGAACTGAGCCGCTAACCGGATCGATGGCCGCATTGCCGATGATCAAATTGAAGTTGGCCCCGTCTGGTCCAAAGGGGTCGTAGCCGGGCGCGCCAATGTCCGGGCAGGCCTGCCACCAACCGTGCTGGCCGTGCCCACATCGCGCCCGCCCGCGACCGTCGATTGATCCAGCGCCGACGATGTGTCCGCCTGCCACGCGAACACAATGTCTTGTCCATCCACTCGATCGTTGACGACGTGTTAGTCCTTCAACGCATCATAAGGATAGGCCACCGCTTCGCCATTCAGATCGACCGTGAGCACGCGCGCGACGGGCGGCAGCTGATCTGGATGCCTCTCCTTTGCGTTTCCTCGTTTCAAGGCTTTTCTTTGCGGCTTTGCGTGAGTAGTTACCCGTTGGTCCCGGAATATCCCAAATTGCCTATTGACACGTCAACTTCAGTTGTGATAGTATAGCAATCGGTTGCGCAACCGATTGCGCAATCGGTTTCCTCAAAATCTGCCGCCTGGACTGGATCATGCCAACGATTCAAGAAGTGGCCGAAAAAGCGGGCGTCTCGCCCACCACCGTCTCACACGTTATCAACAACTCGCGCGTCGTAGCCGATGAGACACGGCAGCGCGTTGAAGCGGCGATGGAGGAGTTGCATTATCGCCCCAACGCGCTGGCGCGCTCGTTGCGGCGCGGCCAGACTCACACCCTGGGCCTCATTCTGCCCGATAGTTCCAACCCCTTCTTTGCCGAGATCGGTCACAGCATCGAAGCCGCCGCTTTTGAGCAGGGTTACAGCGTCGTGCTGTGCAACACGGAAGGCGATCTGGCTAAAGAAGCGTTGTACGTCGACGTGCTCAGCAAGAAGCAAGTGGATGGCATCATCTTTGTCGCGGCCGGGGAGCAGACCGATTCGTTGCGCGCCCTCTTGCATCACAAACTCCCCGTCGTCGTCGTCGATCGTGATCTGCCCGACGTCGAGATCGACGCGGTGTTGACCGATAACCGGCAGGGCGGTTATCTGGCGACGAAACACCTCATCGACCTGGGGCACACTCGCATTGGCTGCATCGCCGGACCGTCGCACCTGACGCCCAGCGCGCAGCGCGTAATCGGTTATCGCGATGCGCTGACGGAAGCGGGCTTGCCGATCGTAGACGATTTGATCACGCGCGGCGATTTTCACCCCGAATCCGGTTATCTCGCGGCCCGATCGTTACTCGATGGTCCCACCGCGCCCACCGCGATTTTCGCCTGCAACGATTTGATGGCGCTAGGCGCACTGCGCGCCGTCGCCGAGCACGGTCGACGCGTGCCCGCCAACTTCGCCATTGTCGGCTTCGACGATATTGAGCTAGCGTCATTTACGTCGCCGCCCCTGACGACGATCGCCCAGCCTAAAAGCGATCTGGGGCGGCTCGCCGTGCAATGGCTGATCGAACGCATCGCCGATAAAGCGCGCCCGGCGCGGCGCGAACTGCTGCCCACTCGATTGATCGTGCGCGGTACCTCGGGAGGACAGGCATGACGAAACAGTCCCCGTCTGTTGGTGGGACGAAACAGTCCCCGTCTGTTGGTGGGATGGGTCACATCGTCGTCGTCGGCAGCGTCAACATGGATCTGGTCGTGCGCGCGCCGCACTTGCCGCAGCCCGGCGAAACGATCATCGGCAGCGATTTCAAGACCTTCCCCGGCGGCAAAGGCGCGAATCAAGCCGTGGCCGCGGCGCGATTGGGCGGACACGTCAAGATGATCGGTCGGGTTGGCAACGATGCCTTTGGCGAAGAATTGCTCCGCACCCTGGCCAACGATCACGTCGATACCACCTTCGTTCAACGCGATGCTGATACGCCGTCCGGCGTGGCATTGATCACGGTCGAAGAAGCCGGACAAAACACCATCGTCGTAGCTTCGGGCGCGAATGCGAAAGTTACGCCCGATGATGTAGACAGGGCCGAAGCAGCCTTTGACGGCGCATCGGTATTACTGCTGCAACTCGAAAGTCCGTTACCCACGGTGCTGCACGCGATCGAAGTTGCGAAAAAACATCAGGTGCGCGTCATCCTCAACCCCGCACCGTCACAACCGCTCAACGCGCAACTTTTGTCGCTGGTGGATTATCTCGTCCCCAATCAGATTGAATTAGCGTTGTTGACGCAAACCCAGACGATCGAGACGGGCGTCCATCAATTGCAGTCGCTGGGCGTCAAGCATGTCGTCGTGACGCTGGGCGGCGATGGCGTGGCGGTCTTCGAGGACAAGCAGACCGATCGGTTGGCGGCCCACCCCGTGAAGGTTGTCGATACCACGGCGGCAGGTGATGCCTTTGTTGGCGGATTTGCCGTGGCTTTAGTGGAAGGCAAATCGACCCGTGAAGCGGCCGAGTGGGGCAATGCGGCGGGCGCACTGGCCGTGACGCGCGCCGGAGCGCAGCCCTCACTGCCAACACGCGCCGAGTTGGAGAGATTCATCGGACACAGATAAACACAGATTGTCTGTTTTATCTGTGTCATCTGTGAAATCTGCGTCCCAACTGGTGGAGCATTGATGAAGAAGACGCCCTTATTGAACGTGGAACTATCGGAAGTGATCGCAGGGCTGGGACATGGCGACCTGCTGGTGATCGGCGACGCGGGCCTGCCCATTCCGCTGGAAGTGCGCCGCATCGATCTGGCCTTGACGCGCAACGTGCCGGGTTTCGTCGATACGCTGCGCACGGTGCTGGCCGAGATGCAGGTGCAAAGCGTCATCATCGCCGAAGAGACCGGCCAGATCAGCCCGCAGATTCTTGAAGCGATCAAACAGTTGTTGCCCGATACACCGATCGAATTTGTGACGCATCAAGCGTTGAAGACCAGAACGCATGACGCCGTCGCGATGGTGCGCACCGGCGAGTTTACGCCGTATGCCAACATCATCCTTGTGTCGGGAGTGGTCTTTTGAGCACGCTGCCTGCCGCCCGCTTTGATCGCCGCGTGATTTTACAGCGCTTTGGCTTGCTGTTTTCGTTTTTGCTGCTGAGCCTAGTGCTGTCGCTGTTGTCCAATCGCTTTTTGCAGCCGGCGAACCTGGTCAACATTTTGCGGCAGGCGTCGATCAACGGAATTGTGGCGGTAGGCATGACGCTGGTGATTTTGACCGGCGGTATCGATCTGTCCGTCGGGTCGATGCTGGCGCTGTCGGCCGTCATCAGCGCCGATATGCTGAAGCGAGGCACGGCGGTCTCCAGCGCGGTG
>JACRBO010000252.1 GCA_016219235.1 Chloroflexota bacterium | reverse complement strand
TCGACGAGCAGATTCGGGCATACGCCGGCGCCGATGGTTACGGCAAAGATGCCATGGCCGCGGTCGCATTAGCCAGGAATTGGATGGGAGCGTAATATCATGTTTACCGCACCTGCTAACTGGCTCAAATTATCCGCACAAGACAGGCGGGAAGCGCGCTTCGCTTCCTGGATGTCGCTTGACGGCAAGCCGATGGCGACGCCTCAGGCGAAAGAGACTTATACCCGACATACGCAGCGCGTCAAGGACATCGTCGAACTGAAGAAGCCCGATCGGGTGCCGCTGCTGCCGTTCATGGGCGCGTTCTTCGCGCAATACGCCGGCATCACGCCGCACGATGTGATGTACGACTATGCCAAATACACGTCCGCGTGGCACAAGTACAACCGCGACTTCCAGCCGGATTACCTGGTTTTCTCCGGCGCGTTCAATCCGGGCAAAGTTTTTGATCTGCTGGACTATCGGGTCTATCGCTGGCCCGGACACGGCATCGCCGCCACGCAGCCCTTCCAGACCGTCGAAGGCGAATACATGAAGGCCGACGAGTACGATGCCTACATTGCCGATCCCGAAGCGTTCTACATGCGGACCTACATGCCGCGTGCCTTTGGCGCATTGAGCGGCTGGGCCATGCTGCCGTCGTTGTTTGCGACGATGGAACTGCCGATGCTGCCGGCGTACATGATCCCGGCCGGCATTCCGCCGGTGTTAGCATCGTTACAGGCGTTCATCGATGCTGCCAAGGCAGCCTTCGAGTTCGCGGGCGCATCTGCACAGGCCGACGGTCAACTGATGGCGGAGATGGGTCTGCCCGCGCTGCCAGGCGGCTTCACCAAAGCGCCGTTCGACATCATCGGCGACACGCTGCGCGGGACACGCGGTATCATGCTCGACCTGTATCGCCAGCCTGCGAAGGTGCTGGCCGCGGTGGAGCGCACCGTGCCGATCGCGGTACAACTGGGCGTTCAGACCGCGACCGGGCAAGACAATCCCTTTGTCTTCATCCCGCTGCACAAGGGCGCGGATGGCTTCATGTCCAACAACGACTTCAAGAAGTTCTACTGGCCCACGTTGAAGGCCACGCTGCTGGGTCTGATCAACGAAGGGCTGGTGCCGTATCTGTTTGTCGAAGGCGGCTATAATTCACGCCTCGACACGATTGTTGATCCCGACATCCCGGCGGCCAGCACGTATTGGTCGTTCGATCGGACGGACATGCTGGAAGTGAAGAAGAAGCTTGGCGGCTGGGCGTGCTTCGCGGGGAATCTACCCAACTCGCTGCTGCACGTGGGCACGGTGGATCAAGTGGTGGCGTACGTCAAGAATCTGATCGACACAGTTGGCATTGACGGCGGCTATGCACTGGCAGCCGGCGCGGTGGTCGATGAAGCCAAACCCGATAATCTGCACGCGATGTTCGAGACGTGCAAGACCTACGGCGTGTATCGGTAAATCAAAGACGATCCACGAATCTTCACTAATCGACACGAAATGGGTGTTTTTCGTGAAGATTGGTGTTGATTCGTGGATCGCTTTGTTGTATCGGACAAAGAGACTTCGATGATTTCAAAACGCAAAGCGTGGGCGGTGATGCTGGCGGCATATCTGGCCGGGGTGGCGATCGCGCTCAATCAATCCAAAGTACCGCCGGTGATGTCGGCGTTGATGGCTGATCTGCACATTGATGCCGTGACGGGCGGCTGGCTGATGTCGGCGTTTGCCGTGGCCGGCATCGTGCTGGGTATTCCGGCCGCATTGATATTGGGCAAGTTAGGGCCGAAGCTGTCAGGCAGCCTCGCACTCGGCTGCACGCTGCTCGGATCGATCATCGGGGCGTTGGCAAATAGCGCGGGTCTGCTATTGATCGGCCGTGCGATCGAAGGTGTAGGGCTAGGTCTGATCACCGTGGTTGCACCCGCCGTGATCAGCCTGTGGTTTGCGCCGCACGAGCGGGGTATGCCGATGGGCATCTGGGCCTCGTGGGTGCCGGTGGGTAGTATTATCATGCTCAACATGGCCGGGCCGCTGCAAGCCTCATTTGGCTGGCAAGGCAGCTGGTGGTTCGGCGCAGCATTTGCCCTGGTAGCGTTGATCGTCTACGCCGTCTTCGTCAGTGCGCCGGCCTCGACGCCGTCCACGCACGCACCGTCACCGGCTGTTGACAGCTCCTTTGGCAAGTTGTTATTCAATCCGGCCAGCTGGCTCCTGGCCTTAATGTTCGGCGCATTCAACTTTGCATTTATGGCCGTAGGCGCCTGGTCGCCCATGTACTTTAATCAAGGCCTGGGCGTCGATCCGAACACGGCCAGTTTCGATGCCAGCGTGCCCTATCTGGCCGTGATTCCTGCCATGCTCATCGCGGGGTGGGTGTTCGATCGGGTGAAGAATCGCCACCGCGTATTGACGCTGGCTTTCGCGGTCTGCAGTATCGGCATGTTGTGGTGTTTTCAACTGGGCAGCGCCGCGGTCATCGTACCCTACATGATCGTGCTCGGTTTTTCAGCGGGCTTCATTCCTACGGCCGCGTTCACGCTCGCGCCTGAGACGATGCCTGATCCCAGATTTGCCGGTCTGGCGTTAGGCGTGGTAAGCGTGGGACAAAATCTGGGCCTGTCCTTCGGACCGCCCGTCGTCGGCGCGTTGATCGCAAATGGCAATTGGGCGGCGGGCATCGGACCGGTCGCGGTTGCCAGCGCGATCGGCGTGGCGGCCTCGATCGGGCTGCAAATCAGCCACACTCGCCGCCTGGCACTTTAACTTCAATTTCGTTCGACGATGATGGCCGCGCCCATGCCGCCGCCGATGCACAACGTCGCCAGGCCGCGCCGCGCGTCGCGTTTCTGCATTTCGAACAACAGCGTGACGAGGATACGCGCCCCCGATGCACCGATCGGATGCCCCAATGCGATCGCGCCGCCGTTGACGTTGACCTTGTCTTCTGGAAATTCCAGATCGCGCGCCACCGCCAGGCTTTGCGCCGCGAATGCTTCGTTCGCCTCGATCAAATCCAAATCGTTCACGGTGAGTTGCGCGCGCTCCAGTGCTTGCCGCGAAGCCGGGATCGGCCCCAGGCCCATGAACGCTGGATCTACTCCGCCCGCACCATAGCTTTTGATCGTCGCCAATGGTGTAACGCCCAACTCGCGCGCCCGTTGGCGGCTCATCAACACCAACGCCGCCGCCGCATCGTTGATGCCGGAGGCATTGCCCGCCGTCACCGTGCCGTCGGCCTTGAAGGCCGGCTTGAGTTTTGCCAATGAATCCAGCGTCGTGCCGAAGCGGGGATGCTCGTCCTGCGCAAAGCAGAGCGGCACCCCCTTTTTCTGCGGGATTTCGACGGGCACGATTTCGTCGGCCAGGCACCCGGACTTGATCGCGGCTTCGGCCTTGTTTTGACTCGCGCACGCACAGCGATCTTGCTCCTCACGCGAGATGTTGTATCGCCCGGCGATGTTCTCGGCCGTGATCCCCATGTGGACATTATTGAACACGTCGGTCAGCCCATCGGCGATCAGGCTGTCTACAAACTGCGCTGTGCCCATGCGCAGTCCTTTGCGCGCGCCCGGCAGCAGATAGGGCGCTTGCGACATGCTCTCGATCCCGCCCGCTACGACGACGTCCGCATCGCCGCACAAAATGGTTTGCGCGCCCAGGATAATGGACTTCAGCCCGGAGCCGCAGACTTGATTGACTGTGTACGCAGGTGCGCCGATCGGGAGACCGGCTTCCAGCGCGATCTGGCGGCCGATGTTTTGTCCCAGCCCGGCGGTGAGGACGCTGCCGAAGATGATTTCTTGAACCAGGTCGGGCGAGAGGTTGGCGCGGCGAACGGCTTCGCGCACCACCACTGCGCCGAGTTTGGCGGGCGGCACTTCAGAGAGTGCGCCCATAAAACTGCCGATGGCTGTTCGGCACGCGGCGGCAATGACGACGTCAGAATGGTTTTCCATAAGCCCTCCTATAGTCTTTCGTCTCAACCCCACGCCGGCGGGCATAGGCCAGGATGATGCCCAACACAATCGAGAGATACGCCGCCACCAGGACGCGGTATTCGCCCGGCAGCATGAACGTCGCCGTGTGAGCGGGAATCCAACACAGCGGGATCGTCCGGCCGATCACAAAGCTCATAAAATCGGGCCAGTTGATCGTCGTCAAGACCGTCTTCGCGCTGACGCTCTCGCCCTGCACGCGCAAATCAATATACGTGTCGCTCACCCGGTGGGCGGCCATGAAGGCCGGGCCAAACGTCACATTCATGATCAGGCTGGTGTAAAACGCCTTCAGAGCCACAGCGAGCAGGCCCGTGCCAACGGGGAGCAGCCCTTTGTCAACCATCGCCGCCACGCCCGTGGAAAAAAAGGCGAACATGAACGTGATGGCCATGCCCACCACGCCCCACACCAGCATCTTGTAGATGAGTCCGGGCGGCTGCTCCCAGACACCGGCCGAAAGGCGGATGGCCAGCAGTTCCCCCATCGTCGCCAGGACCGCAAATTTGACGAAACCCATCAGGTAGGGCTGCG
>JACRBO010000251.1 GCA_016219235.1 Chloroflexota bacterium | reverse complement strand
TCGACCTTTACTGCCAGGTTACGACCCGCCTGAGGCCGGCGGAGACCTCGGAGGTTTCAACAGATGGCGGGCCTGGCTGGCCGGCTAACCCGATCGACTGTCAGCCGCTGCCGGACTGTCAGTGAAAACCTCAGGTCTTGTCATGGCGCGACCTTCACTGCCAGGTTACGACCCGCCTGAGGCCGGCGGAGACCTCGGAGGTTTCAACAGATGGCGGGCCTGGCTGGCCGGCTAACCCGATCGACTGTCAGCCGCTGCCGGACTGTCAATGAAAACCTCCGAGGTCTTGTCGGCGATCACACGTTTTCGATGCTCAGATCGGCAAAATGTCCTTCAGTCCCAACATCCACCCACAGCCCGACTCCGCCTGACGCCGTTGCGCCATGTTTTAGATCGTTCACGATTAATACAGGCTGCTCTCGCCCATCCAGGTAGAGTTTCGCTTTCTCGTCCTTGACTTCAATCTTGATCGTGATCCACTCGTTAAGCCCCATGTCGGCGTATGACTCATAGACTCCAGCGGCTTCTTGCCTGAGACGATCAAATTTGAAATCGGGATAGGAGAAATACTGGGTGGAGCGGTTTCTGCGCAACTGGTCATCGGCGCGACCGTTGGTCGGGCGGATATAAATGCACTCGAACTTCGAATTGCGCTCATCAATTCTGAAGGCAATACCGATAAACCCTCGCGCAAAGTCCGGGGCGTCCGCCAAAAGTTTACTCAGCACCTTGACCTCAATGGCGCCATTTTTGAAGTCAGACGCGACCAGTCTGGCAAATGTCGCTTCGTCAAAGGCCGTCACTCTGGGATCTTTGGTAACCCGGATCGTCTCTCTTCCTTCGATCACGTCCGTGTTGATAAATGTGTTGACTGGCTGAAAGCTGGCGACTTCCAGGCGCAGGGTGGGGGTTGTCTTGTTCATGTTTTCGTCTCCCGGTTTTCTTGCCGAACGCTACTTCGATGCTGGGGCAAAGGGCCGCCCACAGTATAGACGATCTCTCACCCACGTCAACGCCAGACACAAAACCCTGCGAGAAATGGCCCGCCCTCGCAGGGTTTGAGATTTATGGCCGGTTGTCGGTACTACTCCGCCGTCAGGTCCCGCGAAGCGTGCTTCTGTCGGGCATCCACCTCGACGGGCTGCTGGATTCCCGCCTTCGCGAGAATGACATCGTCGTGCACTCCCTTCCCCTGTTGCGCTTTTTGCAACGGGGGAAGGGTTGGGGATGGGGGCACGAATACGCGCCAGTATAGAATGAATCAACCTCCGGGTCAAACCTCATTCGCCCAATTCGCGCCGAATGTCCTATAATATGCCAACTCTGCCCCGCCCGATTGAGGCCCGCCCGATGGACGATCAGCTTAAAACCACCGACCCACTCATCGCCGAATTAACCCGGCTGCGTCAACGCGTGGCTGAACTGGAGACTGCGAACGCGGCCTTCCAGCGGGTCGAAGCCGACAGCCGGGCCGCACTCCAGACACTGCGTGACAGCGAGCTGCGCCTGCGCCATATCACCGACAACATGCTGGACGTGGTGGGCCTGACCGATCTGAACGGCGTCTATCAATACATCAGCCCGTCCATCAAAACCGTGGCCGGGTATGCGCCGTTAGAGATCGTGGGGCGGACCCTGTTTGAACACATTCATCCCGATGATGTCTTTCACCTGCTCCGTATCTCACTGCGGGCGCTGCGCACGGGTCAGACCGGGCGCATGACGCTGCGCTATCGGCATGCCGACGGGCACTACGTGACACTGGAAGCAGTGGGCACGCCCGCGCGCGATAACGCCGGCCGCATCATCGGCGGGGTGATGAGCGCGCGCGACATCACAGCCCGCACGTGGGCCGAAACCGCGCTGCGTGAGGCTCAACAACTGCACGCCGACCTGATCGACGCGCTGCCCCAGAATCTATATCGCGTCGATCGAGCCGGCCGGGTGACCTTTGCCAATCACGCCACGCTGGCCTCGCTGGGCGTATCACTGGCCGACTGTCTGGGCAAAAGCGCCTACGACTTCTATCCACTGGAACTGGCCGCCAAATATCGCGCCGATGATCAACTCATCCTGAATACCGGCGAACCCTTCACCACGATCGAGGATCACCTGTTGCCGTCGAGCAGGGAACATATCTATGTGGAAGTCATCAAGGTCCCCATCCGATCGGCCGCTGGTGAAATCACCGGCATCCAGGGCATGTTCTGGGACGTCACCGCGCGGGTGCGCGCCGAGAACGCCCTGCGCGAGAGCGAGGCCCGCCTGCGGCGCGCCGAAAGCGTGGCCCGCTTTGGCAACTGGGAATTCAGGCTCGCCGAAGACAAAGTTCGCGCATCGGCCGGAGCGCGGCTCATCTACGGCCTGCAGGGTGAAGACTGGTCGATCGCGGCCGCCCAATCGATTCCGCTGTCGGAATATCGGCCGCTCCTCGACGCCGCCCTCCACAACCTGATCGAACACGGCCAGCCCTACGACCTCGAGTTTCGCATTCGCCGGCCCACCGACGGGCAGCTGCGCGACATCCACTCCATCGCCGAATACGATGCGGCGCAGCACGTGGTCTTTGGCGTCATCAGCGACATCACCGAGCGCAAACAAACCGAGCGGGCCGAGCGCGACCAGCGCGAACTGGCAAACAGTCTGCGTGAAGTCGCCGTCCTGCTCAACAGCACCCTGGACTTCAGCACCATTCTCGATCAGATGCTCACCACTATCGGCCGCGTCGTGCCGCACGTCACCGCCAATGTCATGCTCATTGACGGGGTCGCCGGCGTAGCGCGCGTCGTCCGCGCTCGCGGCTACGGTCAGATCAGTCCTGATTTTGCCGAGCGGGTGCTGAGCTTCAGCCTGCCGCTCTCACTGTCCAATTTGCGCCGCATGATCGATACGCGCCAGCCCGTCATCATCGACGATACGCACACCGCGCCCGACTGGGTGGTGACGCCGGAAACCGCCTGGACCCGATCGTACCTGGGTGCGCCCATCGTGCTGCGCGATCAGACCCTGGGCATCTTCAACCTCGACAGCGATCAACCGAACTTCTTCACACCGGAACATGCCCGGCGGCTCATGGCCTTTGCCGCCCAGGCGGCGGCCGCCATCGAAAACGCGCGGCTGTTTGAGGCTGAGCACGACGCGCGCCGGCTGGCCGAAGCCCTGCGCGACACCGCCGCCGCCCTGAGCCACAGCCTGAATCCCGACGACGTGCTCACCGAAGTCTTGACGATGGTCGAGCGCGTCATGCCCGGTGAAGGGGCCGACATCATGCTGGTTGACGACGGCCGCGCCAGCGTGGTCCGGGTGCGCGGGCGCTGCCGCCCCGACATCATCGACGCCGGGCACTTTGACATTAACGCCACCGCCAATCTGTGCATCATGCGCGACACAGGCGAACCGCTCATCCTGGACGACACGCGCCTTAATCCAGTCTGGCAGGTGCGGGCCGGCGACGAATGGATCGCCAGCTACGCCGGCGCCCCCATCTACATCCACGGCGAACTGCTGGGCTTTCTGGGCCTGTACAGTGCACAGCCCGGCTATTTCTCCGGCCATCACACTGAGCGGCTCGGTGCCTTTGCCGATCAGATTGCCCTGGCCGTCCACAACGCGCAATTACACGCCGGCATCCAACGCCACGCCGAAGAACTGGAAGAGCGCGTCCGGCAGCGCACGCGCGAATTGACCGCCGCCAACCAGCAGCTGACCCAACTCGATCACCTTAAAGATCAATTCATCTCGCGCATCAGCCACGAGCTGCGCACGCCGCTGACCAATATCAAGATCTATCTGGAACTGCTGGAAGCCGGCAAAGCGGAGAAGCGCCCGAAGTACCTGGCCACACTCAGCGCCCAGACGGTGCGGCTGCAGGAACTGATCGAAGACCTGCTGGAGGTGTCGCACCTGGACATGCCCAACCTTGCGCTCAACCTGCGCCCGTTCGAACTGAATCGCGTGGCGACCGATCTGCTCAACGATCGACAATCACCGGCGCAACAGCGCGGCCTGACCCTGGCGGCCAATCTACAGCCCGATTTGCCTCCCGCGCTCGGCGATTCCAGCCTGGTGTTTCAGGCCGCAACCCGCCTGATGTCGAATGCGCTGGCCTACACGCCCGCCGGCGGCCGCGTAACCGTGACCACCCGGGCGCAGTCGCACGCCGACAGCAACTGGATCACTCTGACGGTTCAAGATACCGGCCCCGGCATCTCGGCCAAAGACCGGCCGCACATTTTCGATCGGTTCTATCGGGGCGAGGCCGCCGGTGACTACACCGTGCCGGGCACGGGTCTGGGCTTAGCCATCAGTCAAACCATCATCAACAAGCTGGGCGGTCGAATTACAGTAGACAGCGAGCCAGGCCCCGGTGCCGCTTTCACCATCTGGCTGCCCGCCGCCAAATAAAAACGGGCAGCCTTCCACAGAGTCTGCCCGTATCGAACCTCGCCGCCACACCCCTAATCGCGGCCGCCTTCGCCCTCTTCTTCGCGCCCGGTGGGGTGACACTCCATGCAATTTTGGAAATTGCTGATACCCTCTTCCAGATGCTCGGCCTGAACCTTCCCCGGATCATGTTCGTGGCAGCCGTAGCACGAGTACAGCTTGAAGTCCGTCGTCACGTGGCACGTCTTGCACGCGATGGCGCCGCTCTCGCCGTGATCGAGCGGGAAGGTATGATCGAACGTGGCCCCCTCCCAGGTGCTGGTGTTGTGGCATTGCGCGCAGTCCAAACCAAACGCCCCAGATGTTCTTGCGGATCAGCATGGCAGCCCACGCAGGTCTGCGGCGTCCCCCTGTACACGCTGTTGACGTGGCACCTGGCGCAAGTCACATTGACATGTGCGCCCGTCAGCCTGAACACTGACAAATTGTGATCGAACCTGGCGTCCTGCCAGTCGCCGGCATTGTGGCACTGCGCGCAGTCCGCGCCATACGCGCCCTGATGCGCTCGGGCATCATCCGCCTGATGGCAGCTCACGCACGTTTGCGACGTGCCTTTGAACACATCGTTGACGTGGCACTGCTCGCACTCGACCGCGCTGTGCTTGCCCTCCAACTTGAAGGCCGCCTGATTGTGATCGAAGGTGGCGTTGTCCCAATCGTCAGAGGTGTGGCATACCGCGCAATCCGTGCCGAACGCTCCGTTATGCGCTTGCGCGTCGTCCTCGCGATGGCAGTCGATGCAAGCCGGTGAAGCAATCGTGAAGTCCGCCACGGCGCGCACGTTCGTGTGACACTCACCGCATGTCACTTCGGCGTGCTCGCCACTCAGTGTGAATTTCAGCCGACTATGGTCAAAAGCGGAGAAACGATCGACGCCATCGTGACAGGCCAGACAGTCCTGACCGAAATCGGCCGCGTGCTTCGTTACGAAATCGATCTGATACTCGCGATGGCAGGTCGCGCATTTCGCCGGATCAAAGGTGCTGATGTCATCACCGTGGCAGTCGGCGCACGTAAACGGCAGCCCGGTGTTAGTGGTCTAATGCGCGGCCAAAGTGAACGGCAGTCGATCGTGCGGAAAGTCCGTTAAATTCAGCCGCAACAGCGACGCCGTCGAGCCGTTGTGCTCCGCGTGACAACTGCGACACTGTTTAACGTCTGGCATGGCGCTATGCAGCGATTGGGGATTGTCGAGCTGGGCGCGCACATCGGTGTGACAGCTCAGGCAGCGCGTCGCCATGACTTCACTGCTCCACGGATCGACGTGGCAGGCGGCGCAGCGGTCGCTCAACTGCGCGTGCGAAGTAACGCCGCCCAGCGACTCGCCGGCGTGCGCGTTCAGCTCGCCGGGGCTGAACATCGCGCCGCCGCTGGCCAGCGCCACGCCGCCAACGATCAGCAGCGTCAGCAATCCGGCGAAAAGTCCCAGTGGAGTCAGACAGCCCAGACGGCGCATAAGATCGGCCTCAATAATTTGCTTAGTCAATTCACACTGCGCAGATCGCACTCTGTGTCATTCCCGCGTGCCTCTGGCGGGAATCCAGAAACCTATTGGCCGTATTTGCCAATCATCAATCTGGATGCCCGATACGCCCTGCCGAAGGGGCAAAGCGGGGGCGCGCCTGGCGAAAGCATTCAGGCATGACAGTGCACACAGTGGGTTGCTTACTTGATAAATGTGGCGTAATACAGTGTTTCGACGATATGAATGGCGGCCACGGTAAACAACGCCACCCCGATCGGGATGTGGATCGTATGCCACACCGCCAACAGCCGTCGCGCTGCGGCCAATGATTGAATCTGCTGTTGAATGCGGAAGCGATCATCGAACGACTGCCGCAATTGGCGCGCGTGCGCCTGCCCTGCCGCCCCGATCGATTTCAGCGTCCGATCGATCTCGCGCCGGTAGCGCTAGCGCGCGAAGGTTCGCCCCAGGACCAGTGAGGCCCCGCTGCCCGTGGAGGTCACGGGGGTCAATCGGGCTGCACCGAGTTCTTGCAGCTTCGCATCCGCCGCCGCAATCTGCTGCTCCAGATCGCGCAGGGCCACTGCTGCGCCATCGACCGTGCGTGGAACCGCCGTATAGATGTAACGGCCAACGATGCCGCTGATCACGATGATGATCGTCATCAACATCAGCACACCGGCCAGGCCGCTAAACTTCCACGAGGTGTGCAGCAAGACCATGAACGGCCCGACGAGGCCGGTGAAGATGTGAATTTGCAGCCATGTGCTCATGCGGCCGCTGGCTTTGCCACGCGCCCGCTTGCGCAGTGAATACAACGTCTCAGTGCTGAGCATCAGCAGAAAACCCAGAATACCGAGGCCGTGCCCGAAGACGCCGCTGGCTCTGGGAATGCCCTGTGTCGCGATCGGCACATACACCAACGTCAGGCCGATCATCGCCGCCAGCGCATACCACAGTTCATACGTTCGTTGACGCACGGTAGCTTTGCTCCCAGTCTTGATAGAAATCTGATAACTGTGTCAGCGCCTGCGCAGGCTCGGCTTCAAGTTGCGCGCGAATCGAGCAGATGTCGGCCCTGGCGGCGATGAGGCGATGCAAGGGCTGCGACCAGGCCTGATCACCGATGACGACCGCGCCGACAATGGCACAGTCACTGACCAGCAGGCGCAGCCGATTGACCGCGCGTTGATCGGTCAACACCCGCGCGCCGGTCGGCAGTCGCCACGCTTCGCTGTCGCCGCGCGAGATGGTCAACAGGTCTTCATCGTTACCGCCGCCGACCGCGCCGATGATGGTAGTCATCAGCCCCGCCAGCTGCGTCACATTCATCGCCACTTGCTTGACGTAGGGTTGTTGCGCCCCGGCCATGTTGAGGCCGGCCGCGCGCCCTTGTTCCAGCGCCGTCGACCACAGCACATCCAACACGGCGCGGCCGCTGTGCGGATCGTAGACCTGCGCCACGTCGCCCGCCGCGTACACATCGGGCGCGCTGGTGCGCAGATACTCGTCCACCAGCAGACCACGATCGATCCTGAGGTTAGCCATGCACGCCAACTCCAGGCGCGGTTTCACCCCGATCGCCACGGCTAAAACGTCGCATTTGATGGTCTTGCTGGCCTGCGTTTCAACGGCGACCAGTTTGTCACGCTTGCCGACGGCCTGCTTCACCTGCGTGCGCGTATGAATGATCACGCCTTCGTCGCACAGCCGCTCTTCAATCAGGCGGGATTCGGCTTCATCCAATACTCGAGCCAACAATGACGTAATGAGCCATAATCAATGCAAGGTGTGAGATCAGACATTCAACAGCGCGATGCGCTCAAAACGCAGCACGCCGCGGGGGCAGCGCTGCACGCACTGGCCGCAGGTCAGGCAATGACCGTCGTGAATGGGCAGGCCGCGCCAGGCGTGCGCGCGCACATCGATGTTGATGGGACAGGTGTAAGAACAGATGCCGCACTGCACACAGCGCGACGCTTCGGGCACAACCTGACCTTCGGATAGAGCGGTGTAGCGATTCAAATCGGTTAGTGGAGCGGCACTGGAGGCACCAAACATGATTGAAATCCTGTCCATCAACGGCGCGCACGTAGCTACTCGGCCGTCCACGCTCAGAGCGCCGTCGCCGGCGGCTCAATACCCGCGCCGGGGACGGCGGCTGGAGCAGGTACTGCGCAACATGATAATGAGTCTATCGTAGTCGAAGCCGCGCCTGGCTTCAACTGACGTTCATCCCCGGAACGTGCGACAATCCGCCGTGTGACAATCCGCCGTGATTCAGCGGCTAACGGCCCACTGGCAGCAATTCTCAATTTGGCATCCGGCGATTGAAATCGCAGCAACAACCGCACGAAGTCGGCCTCCGCCGACTGAAATCCAGCCGACGCAGGTCGGCTTTGTGTAGTCGGTAGGCGCGACTTCGAGTCGCCAGCCCATTGCGATGAGTCAAAATGAGAATTGCTGGTCCATGAGAGTAGTCGCAGTACCGTCAAAATAGTCACGGCAGCACGACTACTTCCACATAACCGGATAGAAAATCGCCCGGCCCGTAGGCGTCCGGTTTGCCGTCGCCGTTGCCGTCGAAGCCGTCGGTTAACTCAATGTCCGAATGCACGCTGTATTCCAGGACATGACTGCCCGGCGTTAATGACGGCAGATCGTAACGCCAGGGCAGCGCGAACGCGTCATCCTCGCGGAGGGTCACCCCCCAATACTGCCCGGGTTGAACCACGGTCTGACCGTCCAGCGTCACCGTCATCGTCACCGTCGATTTGAAACGATCGATCAGATCAGCCGACTTAAAGCGCCAGAACCAGCTGGCCGTCAGCGGTTGATTCAGCCGCGCCTCGCGCCGACAATTGCAAAACGGATAGATCGTCAGCGGCCCGGTCGAGGGCGTGCCCGACACTGCGAGATTATCGAAAGCGCAGCGCGTCTGCCCCGGCGCAAACACCCCGCACCAAAAGCCTACAAACCCCGGCTCGTAGGCGATGGCCGCTTGCAGCACCGGTTGATTGTTGATCAGCGCCGTCAGCGTGTTGCTGATCACGGACAGCCGCAGTTGGTTCGCCTGCCGATCGGGCTTGATGGCGATCGAGGCGGTCGCCTCCGTGATCGCCTGATTCGAACCGGCCACCCGCCGATAGACGCTGTAGCGGCCATCGTTCGTCACGCGGAACAGATAATAGTTGTCCAGGTCCTGCACGCCAAACATCACACCGATCTGGCTCTCCGGCGCACCTTCCGCGATCTGCACATCAACCTCAAGATTTAGCTGATCAAAGGCGACATTGGGATTCCATTCGGCCCAGCCATAATCTTGATTGTTGTAAATCGCATTGATCGTGAATTGCCCGTTCTCGATGGCGGTTGAGCCATTAGCCGAGTAACGTTTGGGCGCCCAGCCGTTGCGATTGTCATCAAAGGCGTCAATCAACGTCACCCGCTTGGCAGACAAACTCGACGGCGCCTGACAGACGCGCAAGTTATCAAAACGCGCCTCCACGCTCCCGCGCGCGAACGAGGCCGCCGTCACACCGATTTGCCGATCGAGCGCCGGGTTGCCATCGTCGACGATCACGCGCAGCAGCACGTCATTGGCGTACACGGCGATCTCGCGCCCGCGTTGCACGGCCCGCAAACGGTTGGCCTCGGAGCCGGGCTTAAGCGCGGACGCAAACGTCCAGTCGTGAATGATAGTGGACCCATCGGGCGTGCGGCGCGTGATGGCATACTGCTGCGCTGCATCCACCACAAAGGCGATGTAGTCATCCGCTCCACGCGCCGCCACCACCAGGCCATAATCGCCCGCCGTCTCCGACGCAAACCGCACCTCAACCTCGGCGGCATAATCGGACAATTGCGGGCCAAGCAAGCGCGTTTGATAGAAGTTCGCGGCTTTGATCAACAACCGATACTCGCCGCCGGCATAGCCCCAGGCCGCGCCTTCTTGCTCACCACCCGGCAAACCCGTCGACGTGTTATCGAACGACTCCGCGTAGATCAACCGACAGGCGTCAACCGGCGCCGTCGTGCTGGTGACCGTGCTCGCATCCACCGTCGGCGTCGCATCGATGGGCGGCGCGGTGGGCGTCTCGATGCGCACATTCGGGCCGAGTGTGACGACGGCCACAGGCCGATCGGGTGTAGGCAGATTCGCCGTCACCATTACAACACCGCCGATACCCAGCGCAATCACGAGCAGCATCGCCAACCCGATCGCGATCGGCCGCCCGATCGGTATTCGCGACGCCGGCTGCGCGTTGGTCATAGCCACTTC
>JACRBO010000250.1 GCA_016219235.1 Chloroflexota bacterium | reverse complement strand
GGCCCCCTCTCCCGAAATCAAAAAGACGATTTCGGGAGAGGGGGAGTTTGGCTCCCCTCTCCTATCGATGGCCTCATCCTCGATAGGAGAGGGGTTGGGGGTGAGGCATGAGGCCGGGCCTCACAACGAAGCCCTGATGGAACTCGGCGCGACGATCTGCACGCCGCGCAATCCTCGCTGCGATGTGTGCCCCATCGCCGCGCACTGCGAGGCCAAACGCCTTGATTTGCAGGATCAACTGCCCCTCAAGACGAAGCGCAAGCCCCTGCCCTACTACGCTGTCACCGCCGCCGTGATTCGCCGCAACGGCCGAATCCTCATCGCGCAGCGGCCCTTCGGTGGACGGTTGGGCGGCCTGTGGGAATTTCCCGGCGGCAAGGTCGAGCCGGGCGAGACGCTGCCCCAATGCCTGCGCCGCGAGATCAAAGAGGAACTGGGTTTCCGCATCAGGGTCGGTAAGTTCATCACGTCGATCGATCACGCCTACACGCATTTCAAGATCACGCTGCACGCCTTCGAGTGCACGGTCGTGTCGGGCCAGCCGCGCAAACTGGGCGTGGAAGACTTCAAGTGGGTGCGGATGGGTGAGTTGAGCAAGTTCGCGTTTGCCAGGACAGATTTGAGGATCATCGAAGCACTGAAAAAACGATCCGCGAATCGACGCGAATAACCGCGAATGCTTGAGTCGGCTTCGAGCCGGCTTGATAAACTTAGCCGTCGATTTCAATCGATGGCGGGCCAGCCGACAATCATCGTGGCCTTGAAAAGATGATCCACGAATTGACGCGAATCGCCGCGAACCTGCATGTTGCGTATGCATTGTGAATTGTGCATTGTGAATTGTGAATTGTGCATTATGAATTGTGCATTGCTTACTCATGGTATAATCCCGCTCGTTCCGTCAACACAGCCTGATTTACGCAGTACGTCTTACTCGTCACTCGTCACTCACCCATGCCCAAACCACTCCGCCTAAACATCATGTATGCCGATACGGGCGGCGGTCATCGCGCCACTTCCCAGGCCGTGATCGATGGCCTGAAGGCGCGCTACGGCGACGGCGTCGAACCGGTACTCTTTGACGGCCTGCGCACCTATGCCCCGTGGCCCGTTAGCCACCTCGACGACATGTACCCGTGGATGTCGGGCATGTCCAAGACGTGGGGCGACGGGTGGACGACCCTTAACGATCCCGACGTGGCGCGGCGTTTCATGCGCGGCTGGTGGCCCTACGTGCGCGACGCCGCCATCAAGATGATGCAAGAGCCGTGCGATGCCGTCGTCAATGTTCAGCCGCTCTACACCTATCCCGCCCTGTGGGCGATGGACCATATCGGCATTCGGAGACCCTTCGTCACGATGGTATCCGATTTGATCGTCGTCCACGCGCTGTGGTGCGATCCCTCCACCGATGCCTTCCTGGTGCCGACCGAACTCAGCCATGCGCGTGCAATTCAAAATCGCATCCCGCCCGAAAAAATCAAGGTGGTGGGTCTGCCCATCCGATTGTCCTTCGCCGTCCCGCCGCAGCCCAAACCCATTGTGCGGCAGCGCTTAGGATTGTCCGACAAACCCACCATCATTTTGATGGGCGGCGGCCAAGGCTTAGGCGGCGTCTTCGAGATTGCGGAAGCCATCGGGCGCAGCGGCTTAGATGTGCAGTTGATCGTCGTGGCGGGACGCAACAAGAAACTCAAAGAGCAGCTAGACGCCGCCAACTGGCCCATCGATCTGCGGCCGTATGGCTTCGTGCAAGACATCCCCGATTTGATGAACGCCGCCGATGTGCTGATCACCAAGGCGGGTCCCACCACCATTTGCGAAGCCTTCACGCGCAACCTGCCCATCATCATCAGCGGCTATATTCCGTCGCAAGAGGATCAGAACGCCGACTACGTCATTCAGAATCGAGCGGGCGTGCTGGCCGAACAGCCAGACTTGATCGTGGACACACTGCGGAAGTGGTTGGGCGATCCGGCCTTGCTAGCCGAACTGTCGCGCAACTCCGGCGCGCTGGCCCGCCCCCGATCGGCCATCGACGCTGCCGAGGAAATCTACCGCATCGCGACCACCCGCCCTACCACCTATCGCGTCCCCAAACGTGAACCGCTGCTGGCGCGGCTCGATCGCTTCTTTGGAACGTAAAGCTGGCGTGCCTCACGCAAAGAGGCAAAGGCGCAAAGCATTGTTGCTTTTCTTTGCTGCTTGGCGGCTTGCCCGTGTCCGCATAGCGGCGGGCCGCTGGCGTGCGTGAGCGTTTTCTAGTCGAAGTCGGCTGCGTCGCCGTGTCTTTGTCAGATTCCCGTCAAGCACGCCGCGCCATTCGTGCTAAAGTAGTAACCGTAGTCACTCAAATCATACGCCGCTAAAAGGCCTACCCTCATGCTTGCCAATGCCTGGTCTTTCCTATCCGCGTGGTACAACCTGCCCTTCACCATCCTGCTGGCCATCTGCGCACTGCTGGCCGTCTTGCAGCTGATCGGGCTGGGCGGCGAAGCCGACTCGCACGATGTGGATCATGACGTCGATCTGGATCACGATGTTGATCTCGATCACGACGTTGATCTCGATCACGACGTTGATTTGGATCATGACGCCGACCTCGATCATAATGCCGATGTGGATCATGCCGTCGATCACGACGCTGACCACGACGCCGAAAGTGTCCCAACTACGCTGTCGGTGCTGGCGTTTATCGGGCTGGGCAAGGCCCCCCTGCTCGTCGTGCTGCTGATCTTCTTCGGCGCGATCGGCATTTTGGGCTGGGTGTTGAACAGCCTCGTCCAAAGTGCGCTGGGCACTTATCCCGGCATCGCATTCATCGTGGTGCTGCCGTTATCGATCTTCGTCGGCGGCTTCGTCAGTTCGCGCACGGCGCGCCTGATTGGCCGCGCTTTGCCGCCCGTCAGCACCACGGCCATGCGTGCGCAAGCCCTGGTCGGTCGGCGCGGCGTGGTCGTCAGCCCGTTCATCGACGAGAAGTACGGCCTGGTGCGGTTGCGCGATGTCGGCGGCACGCTGCTCAGCGTCTTCGCCATCATTCAATCGGGCGAGCCGATCAAACGCGGTAGTGAAGTCGTGCTGGTGGCTTACGATCCGACGCTTAAGCGTTACACGGTAGCCAACGTCTCTTGACTTAGCACGTCATTGCGAGGAGCGTCGTTTGCGACGAAGCAATCTCCATCCGATCGAGCATGAGATTGCTTCGCGAAAAGATGCTCGCAACACTTGCTCCCACTGCGTGCAGTGCGGTGTGACGGGTCGTAGGCTTGAATTCACTATCAGTGTTCGTTATCTCACAGGAGGAATGTCGAATGGAACCGTTGATTCCGCTGGTCATTGTAGTTTTCATCGTCTTGATCGGGCTGGTGTTTGTCCGATCGATCATGCGCGCCGACGTCAAGACGCCCGCCAACCGCGCCTTTGTCCGCACCGGCGGCCTGGGGCGGCGGCCCGATGCTCCGCCCAAAGTGGTGATGAATGGCGGTTCCTGGGTGTTCAGGACCATTCACGAGATCACGTGGGTCGATCTCGGCACGATGGCGATCGAGATTGAGCGCACCGAGAACAACGCGCTGCTCACGATCGATCC
>JACRBO010000259.1 GCA_016219235.1 Chloroflexota bacterium | reverse complement strand
TTGTGAAGCACGCAGGCACGTTGATTCTGGTCATGGCGCTGGCCGTGTGGGCGCTGTCAGTCATCCCGACGGGTAATGTAGAGACTTCGCTGTTGGGGCAGCTCGGTCAATGGCTGGCGCCGCTGGGCAATTTGATGGGCCTGAACTGGCAGTTGCTGGTGGCGCTGTTGGCGTCGTTCGTGGCGAAAGAAAACTCGATTGCGACGCTGGGCATTTTGTTCGGCACAGGCGACAACGAACTGGGGCTCGCGGCGACGTTAAGCACGGTGATTACACCGGCGGCCGCGCTGAGTTTTTTGGTGGTGCAGTTGTTGTTCATTCCGTGCGCGGCCACCATCGGCGCGATCAAGGCGGAAACCCGCTCGTGGAAGTGGACGCTGTTCACGATCGGGTTGTTGGCGGCGATCTCGTTTGGGGCGGGGATCGTGGTATATCAGGTCGTTAGTCGGTTAGTCGTGTAGTCGATTGGTCAATCGGTCAACTGGATGAAGGGTAAACGGGAGGAGAACGATGTTTGATAAGTTGATGTCGATTCTGAAGCGGGGCGGAACGGTGACGGTCGATCAGGTGGCGCGCGAATTGGACACATCGCCGGAGCTGGTCGGGCAGATGATCGATCATCTGGCGGGGGCGGGCTGGCTGCGGCAGATGGGCGTGAGCTGCGAGGGCGCGTGTAACCAGTGCGTCTTTGTGCGCGATTGCCGCCGCGTGGGTGAGAGCCGGGTGTGGCAGATGAGTGGGTGATTGTAACTGGTAATTGGTCAACTGGTAACCGGTGAACTGATTGACCGATTACCGATTACCAATTGACCGATTACCCATTGCCCATTACAATCTCGTCATCACGCACACGGGAGTAACGCATGGCTTACGTACCACGCGGGCTGTATTATGAAGATATGGAAGTCGGGCTAAAGGTCGTGACGGCGGGCCGCACGATCAGCGAAGCCGACATCATGACCTTTGCCGGCATCAGCGGTGACTGGAACGCCATCCACGTTGATGCCGAATTTGCCAAGACCTCGGCGTTTGGCGAGCGCGTGGCGCACGGCCTGTTGGGCCTGTCGGTGGCGACCGGCCTGGCAATGCAGATGGGCTTTCTCGATCGGACCGTGGAGGCCTTCACGTCGATGGAGTGGAAATTTCGCGCACCGATCAAGATCGGCGACACCATTCACACCGAAGCCGAAGTGACGCAGAAGAAAGCGGTGGGCACGGCGGGCGGCTTTGTGACCTTCAACGTCGTGGTGAAGAATCAAAACGATCAGACCACGCAGCGCGGCACCTGGACGATCATGGTGAAGAGCAAGCCGACGGAATAGAAGCAGGATGCAAGAAGCAGGATGCAAGAAGAGGCGGCTAGAAACAGGGCAGCCTCTTTTTCATGCATCCTGCTTCCTGCATCTTGCATCAGGTTGTAAAGGACGTGAGTATGTCAATTGAAGTCTTGCCAAAACTGTATCAAATCGTGGCGCCGACACCGTTTGCGGTGGGGCCGGTGAATTGCTATGTGGCGTTGAGTGATCCCATCACGTTGATCGACACCGGGCCGCGCCAGCCCGATTCGCGCGCGGCTTTGCACGCGGGCTTGAGCGAACGGGGTCTGACCGTGCACGATGTGCGCCGCATCATCATCACGCACGCGCACGCCGATCACTACGGGTTGGCGGCGGAACTTGTCCGCGAGAGTGGCGCGGAAGTATGGACACATCGCCACAATCGCGTGATGCTGGAGAACTACGAATCGATCCGCGTACAGCGCAATAGCTTCTACCTGCAGATCATGACGGAGTCCGGCGTGCCCGCCGAGGAACGTCAGCGCGTGGCCGACAGCCGTCGCGTGGGCGAGCGCTTTGCGGAGTCGGTGCCGGTAACGCGGACGCTGGACGAGGGCGATCGGGTGGAGATGGCTAATCGGACGTGGCAGGTCTATCACATGCCCGGTCACGCCGGTGGTTTGATCACGTTCTTTGATCCGGAATCGCGCGTGCTGTTATCGAACGATCATCTCTTGCGCGAGATCAGCAGCAATCCGATTGTGGAGCCTGATCCCGACGGCGGGCCGCGGCCGCATCGCCTGGTGCAGTACATTCAGCACTTGCAGCGCGCTGTCGATCTGAAACCGTCGATCGCGTGGACGTCGCACGGCGGGCCGGTGCATGACGTGGAGAAACTGGTGCGCCAGCGGTTGCACTTTCACGAACGCCGCGCCGAGAAGATTTTGCACATGATCGGCGATGAGGAACGATCGGCGTTTCAGATTGCCGAGCCATTATTTGGACGCTTGAACGGCATCGATTCATTTCTTGCGCTGTCGGAAACGATCGGGCATCTGGATTGGCTGCAAGAGCAGGGGCGTGTGGAGCCGATCATGCGGGCGGGTGTGATCTACTGGCGGGGGAAGAAGACGGATTAGCGGAATGAACGGATTCATGGAAAGCTTGATGTCATGCGGCGGAGAAAAAGACGGATTAACGGAAAAGCCCTCGTTTTCGAGGGCTTTTTACTAATTTACCAATCCACCCATTTACTTGTCTACTAATCTACTTGTTTCCCTGTCTACTTCGTTTCCTCTCAACACGCAAACGGCGGAAACAGGAATTTGAACACGCCACTGAATGACGCACAATCGATGAACGACCACGCGACCAGGCCGATGAGCGCGACGATGGCGAGCAAGGCCAGACAGCCGCAGCCGATCAAGATCATGCGGCGATTGTCGGTGGCGGGCGCGTCCTGAATCGGCGCGACCACGGGTGGATAAACGGCCGGGGGCGGCACGTAAGCGGGGGCCGCCGCCGGTTGTGATCTGGCAACAGGTTTGGCCGCAGGCGGGATGACGGGCGGCGTAAAGGCCGGCTGTGTTACCGGCGGGCCTTGCTTTACCGAAGTCGTATCGGCATCGGTCGCGTGACCGACGAAGGTCTCACCCGAATCGATGACGACCGGGATCTGCACGGCCAGCACCACGGTGTCGGCCAGCCCGATCAAATCGCCGTTGGCCAGCAAGACCGGCGTGGTGACGCGGCTGCCGTTGACAAAGGTGCCGTTGGTGCTGCCCAGGTCTTCCAGCAAATACGAGTTGCCCTGGCGCGTCAGACGCGAATGTCGGCGCGAAATCTGCGGGTCTTCGACGACCAGATCGTTGCCGGCCTCCCGGCCTAACGTCAGCACATCTTTGTCGAGATCGAAAACTTGATTGGGCTTTGGACCCTGGCGAATCGTCAGTTTGAAGACGCTGCTGTCCGGCATGACGAGTCTCCTGATTCAGCGAGGATTGAGACGAGTATAGGCGGATTTGAGAGCGATGTCAAACGTGACGATTGACGAGTGCCAAGTGATGAAATTGGGCTTGAAAGGAAATCGGCGAGTGCGTTATAATACGCAAGCGCAACCATGTGTGTCCTGCCAACACACCGTTGTAGTCGATGGTTCAGGGGGAGCCAGTGAGTACAACACCGCAATCGAACATCGCCGCCAAACAGGGGGCCGAGGACGCCGGCAAGTATTTCCGCTACATGGCGGAGTTTGTCGGCTTCAGGCCCGAAGACGCCGACGTGATCCGTCGGACCAAACCCGTCATCGAACAGCACCTGCCGGACATCGTCGGCAAATTTTACGCCCATCTCCTGCGTTATCCGCCCACGCGCCAGTGGTTTTTCAGGCCCGACGGCACGCTCGATCAGGACTACCTCGAATTGCGAATGCGGCATCTGACCAACTTCTGGGTGCGCACCGCCGAAGGCAACTTCGACGATGAGTACGCGCGCTACGTCGATTACGTCGGGCGCGCGCACACCTCGCACGGCGCTGATCCCAAGATCTATATCGCCGAACGTTACGTCATCGGGCAGGTCGGCTTCATGTCGCACGCCATCAGCAACGTGATCATGAAGGAACTGCACCCGATCGATCACGACTTCGCCTTCCGCGCGGAAGAGGCGTGGGATAACTTGATGATGGTCCTGCTGGAGATGTTGTCGCGCGCCTACGGGGCCGAGCGCACGGCCGAGACGTTTGAGGCCCTGCTGCCGGTGGACATTGAGTCGGTGAAAAAGATGGCGCTGGCCGCGTTTGACATCGAGCAGGGCGAAGCGAAACCGATCGTGTTGAAGCAAGTGGCCGTCGCTCAAACGGCTGACATTCCCGACGGCGAACGCAAAATCGTCACGGTCGACGGCCGCTCGATCGGGGTGTTCCATCACAACGGTCAGTGGTACGCGCTGCGTAACAGCTGCCTGCATCGCGGCGGGCCGGTCTGCACCGGGCCGCTGGACGGCGACACGCTGACCTGTCCGTGGCACGGCTTTCAATATGACATCACGACCGGCGAATTCCTGTCCGATCGCAGCGCGTGCCTGGATTCATACGCAGTCCTGATCGACAACGGCAGCGTCATGCTGGAAGTGCCGGATGTCCAGCCCGTGGCCCAGCCGCCGATCGCGCGTGAGCTGCGCGATGATGAGTTCCTGGTGGACGCCATACTGCCCGGCACGTCGAAGCTGGTAGGCACGGTCGCGGTGTTCAATGTCGACGGCGTGTTTTACGCCACACAGAACGACTGCACGCATAAGGGTGGCCCGCTGAACGAGGGCCTGCTCGACGGCTGCATTATCGAATGCCCGTGGCACGGCTCGAAGTTCGATGTGTGCACGGGCCAGGTGACCTTAGGCCCGGCGAAGCAGCCGCTCAAAGCCTATCGCGTGATCATCGAAGGCCCGATCGGTCGGGTCGCAGAACAGTCAACTATCTCAACGGAGGCCAGGGCAATGCAGGACAATGAATTTGCGCTCAGCGATGTCCCACCGGGTTCGGCGTTATTAGTCGGCAATGTCGCCGTGTTCAACGTCGATGGCAAATTCTGCGCCACCGCCGACGAATGCACGCACAAGCAAGGCCCGCTCAGCGACGGCGAACTCGACGGCGAAGTAGTGACGTGCCCGTATCATGGTGCGCAGTTCAATGTGTGCACGGGCAAAGTGCTGCGCGGCCCGGCGGAGAAAGACGTGCAGCCGTATCGCGTGGTGATCGATGGCGAGCTCGGGCGGATTGAAAACGCCTGAAAAACAGGCAATTGCGATTAGTTCACCGCCCGATCGAGCCGCGTGACCCGATCGGGCGGTGCGCTGTCCATGGACGACTTCACGCGCTGTCGTAACTGATGACCATTAAGCCTCCTGAGCGAAGCGGCGGGCGTCCTTCGACTCCACTCTGTTTCGCTCAGGATGCGCTCGCCGCGTAGTCGAAGGATGCGGTTGATTACTCTTCGACGAATTCGCCGCCGCTGATCTGGCGATCGATCAAGCGGCGCTTGGCGTCGAACTGCAACTGAACTTCGATCGTCTGATAGCAGTGCTGCCGCCCGACGAGTCCCTTGCGGCAGTGATAGGTCGTCTGGCCCGCGTCGTTGTAGTCCTCGCTGAGATCGTTCGCAACATCCACGCGCGTCTCGATGATCTCACCGCAGCGGCGGCAGCGCACCTTCAACGCCAACAAACTTCGGGCGGGCGCGGTTTTCTGGCCGAACAGGTTCTTGAGAAAGTTCATCGCCTGCCTCCGGGCTACACGGGTTCGACAATCGACAGGGCGCGGCGGCGCTGCCACAGATTCTCGGCGGTGTAGACGATCAGGGCCAGCCACACCAGCCCAAAGCCGACGAACTGTGCCGACGAGAACGCCTCGCCGTACACCAGCACGCCCAGCAGAAATTGCAGCGTCGGCGCGAGGTATTGCAGAATGCCCATCGTGGACAGCGGAACCCGCCGCACGGCCGAGGCGAACAGCAGCAGCGGAATCACCGTCACCGGCCCCGCGCCCAGCATCAGCAGATTCGAGACGAGATCGGTGTGCAGAAACACGCCTTGCCCGTTCACTTCCGCGAAGATCAGATACCCCGCCATCGGCAGCAACAGTACGCCCGTTTCCAGCGTCAGCCCGTGCAGCGAACTCAATGGCGCCAGTTTTTTCACCAGCCCGTACAGCCCAAACGAAAAGGCCAGCGTCAACGCGATCCACGGCAGGGAGCCGTACAACAGCGTGAGATACAACACCCCGGCCGCCGCCAACCCGATCGGCACCCACTGCGCCGGGCGCAACTTCTCGCGCAAAATGATGACGCCTATCAGCACGTTGAGCAGCGGATTGATGAAGTAGCCGAGGCTGGTTTCAACGATGTAGCCTTGATTGACCGCCCAGACATACACGAACCAGTTGATGCCGATGAGTACCGCTGCGAGCACATACAGGCGCAGCACGCGCGGCTTCGCGATCTCGACGCGAAACGACCGCCACTGGCGCATCAGCGCCAGCACGATGACCAGCGCCACAAACGACCAGATGATGCGATGTGCGATCAGTTCGATCGCCGGCACGTGGTGCAGCCATTTCCAGTAAATGGGAAACAATCCCCACAAGCCATACGCGCCGATGCCATACCACAACCCTTTGTTCATAGTCCATCCATCCCGTTCAGAATGGGCCGATTATACGTCACCTGGCTGAAATAACAGAAACCCGATCGGATGTACGGTCCGATCGGGTAACTGGTGAATCGGTAATCAGTCAATTGGTGATTGGTTGATCGGTAATTGGTTAGTCGGTGATTGGTCAACTGGTTACCAATCGACCGATCGACCAGTTGACCAATCGACCGAATTGACCGATTGACCACTCACTCGTCACTCGTTAGGTCAATCCCACTTAAACTTAAGCACCGCAATCCCGAAGAAGGCCGCGGCAAATAGCAGCAGCGCCCCGCACGCGGGTAGAATCTGCGCGATGCCGTAGCCGCGCACCAGGATGTCTTGATAGGCGCTCAGCGCCCACGCGTGCGGCGAAACCAGGCTGAGCGTCTGCATGAATTCCGGCATCACGAAGCGGGGCACCATCACGCCGCCCACCGCCGCCATCGTGACGACCAGCAGCGAACTCAGGCCGCCGACTTGCTCAACCGTTTTGCCCACTGCGGCCAGCAATAAGCCCAGCCCATTGGCTGCGAGTGACGCACACACCGACACGAGGATCAAGCTTTCGGGATGCTGGCCCAGTTCCAGGCGTGGCAGGCCCGTCAGCGGCAGCAGGAATACGCCCACCGCGAACATCAGCGCGATCTGAATCAGGTTGATGATGAGGTAAGGCAGCAGCTTACCCAGCAGCAGCGTGGCGCGCGACATCGGCGCGGCCAGCAGGCGGCGGAACGAACCCACCTTCTTTTCCTCAAGGATGCTCGTCGCCACCAACTGCGCGATGAAGAACACACCGAACAATGTCCAACCCGGCACGTTCTGCTGCACGGTGTTGGGGAACTGCTCCACGGTCATGCCCGCGGGTTGCACCTGATTCAACTCGACCAGGTTGCCGCCGCCCAGCGTCGAGGTCTGATCGGTGTTTGTCGTGAGTTGCGCGCGCATGGGTGCGGGGATGCTGCCGCCGTTCTGCTCAATCGAACTGAGTATCAAGTCAATGCCCATCGGCATAAGGCTGCTCATGGCTGCTTGCTGCGCCAATCCGGCGACCGCGCCTTTGACGGGGCCTAGCATCTGCTCTGACGTAGCCGGATCGACGATCAGATCGATCGGGGCAGGAGTGGGATTCTGAGCGCCGATCTGGCTGCGGATTTGATCGCTGAACTCGGCTGGAATGACCAGCGCGATGCTGTATTTTTGATCGATGATCAATTGCTCGGCAGATTCGCGCGTGAGGGCCTCACGCGTGAGGGTGGCACCTTCCCAATCGGTTTGGACGTTAAAGCCGCCGCCAGATTTCAAACTATCAACGAGCGTTGCGCCGATCGCGCCGCGATCTTCGTTGACGACGAGCACATCGATCAAACTATCGTCGCGCGTAAACGAACCGGCCAGCGCGTTGGACATTACGAACAGGAACATGGCTGGCATCAGGAACAGGGTGGCGATGCCGCCCGTGTCTTTGAACAACACCTGCAGGTCTTTGATGGTCATGGCGATGAGTTGGCGGATCATGGGTTTTTCTCCAGTGTTTGTCGAAGGTGAGATTGGTCAATCAGTAACTGGTAATCGGTAACTGGTAATCGGTAACTGGTAATCGGTAACTGGTAATCGGTAACTGGTAATCGGTAACTGGTGATCAGTAACCGGTAATCAGTGACTGGTGATAAGTTGAGCTGCAACCAGTCAACCGGTTACCAATCGACCGATTACCAATTGACCGATTACCAATTTACCAGTTACCACTTCACTCGTCACTCGTCAGTCACGTAAGCGCTTGCCGGTCAATTCCAGAAACACCGTTTCCAGATTGGGTTCCAGAATGTCCAGCGAGCGGATGTTGATATCGTTGTGATTGAAGGCGTTGATGACGCCGACGAGCGCGGCCTGCGTGTTGAGCGCCTTCACTTTGATCTGGTGATCGATGCGGCTGACGGCGTTGACGGTGGGCGCGGCGCGTAATTCGGTATCGAGTTCGGCGGGCACACCATCATGCACACCCACGATGATCATGCCGCCGCCGATCGATTGTTGCAGCGCCGACGGTGTATCGAGCGCCACGATGCGGCCCTGATCGATGATGGCGACGCGGTCGCACAGCCGCTCGGCTTCTTCCATGTAGTGCGTGGTGTACAGCACGGTCAGGCCGCGCTTATTCAACTGTGCCACGTTATCGAAGATGAAGTTGCGCGATTGCGGATCGACGCCGACGGTTGGTTCGTCGAGGAACAGAATATCGGGTTCGTGCAGCAGCCCCGCCGCGATGTTGACCCGTCGCTTCATGCCGCCGGAGAATTTTTCCACGACGTCGTTGGCGCGATCGAACAGGCCCACCATCTTCAGGGCATCATCCACGCGCTGTTTCAGGAGTTTGCCGCTCAGGCCATAGATGCGGCCAAAGAAATTCAGATTGTCGCGCGCCGAAATGGTCGGATACAGCGCCAAATCTTGCGGCACCAGACCAATGTGGCGTTTCACATCGGCCGCTTGCTTGATCAGATCGAAACCGGCGACGGTGGCCGTGCCGCCGGTGGGCGTCAGCAAACTCGACAGCATCGAGATGGTCGTGGTCTTGCCCGCGCCGTTGGGGCCTAGAAAGCCGAAGATTTCACCCTGCTTGATGGCGAAACTCACGCCGCGCACGGCGGGTTCGGCGCTGCCCGGATACTTCTTAACGAGGTCTTTCACTTCAACGATGTTGGTCATGGGACTCCTTTGGAAACCTGTCAGGTGGGCACGTGATTCAGGCTGCTCGACGACTTGATGCCCCACCTGACAGGTTTTTCATTTGCGCTCAGTTTAGCAAAAACCGATCGGCTTGTGACGTGCCGATCGGGCTATTACTGTGCACATTCGCGCGGTAGGCCGCCTCACCCCCGGCCCCTCTCCTCTCGACAAAAGCGGTCGAGTGGAGAGGGGGGTGGGGGGTGAGGCGCAACAAAAAAGGGCGAGCATCTCGCTCGCCCTTCTCGAATCCGGTAATTTGAATGGCCTACCGGCGCTGCACCAACATCGCCAACCCGCCCAGAATCAGGAAGACCGGCCAGACCTGGCCCAGAAAGGCCACCACATTGATAGCCGAGCCGCCGATGAGGAGCGCGCCGCCGATCAGGCCGATGATGGCGGCCGGGAACAGCGCCCAGACCTGCGCATGCCGCGTGAACATGGCCGACAGCACCGTGATGAGCGCGAAGCCGCCCGCCAGCGAGATCAGGAACAGCCCGCCGCGCGCCGGTTCAGCTATGCCCCAGAACACATTGTCGGTCAGGAACGAGCCGACGCCGATGCCCATCAGAATGCCGCCGGGGACCATCAGGCCGGGGTTGCGCTGCGCGATCGAGGCCAGGATGAAGATGCCACCCAACATCGGCAGGAACAGGTGATCGACATGGATGATTTGGCCGGCCAACAGCAGCAGGCCGACGGCGATGAGCAGGATCCCGCCCGTGGCGCGATTGCGGGTTTCAGTGGTAGCGGTGGTGGTGGTCATGATGCTTCCTCCAGGGAGTGTTTTCAGATTTGCGTCCATCATAACAAAAACCGACCGGCGTGTGATGTGCCGGTCGGACTATTGCGAGTCATATCTTGGGCGTAGGTCTTTTGACGGATGCCTCACCCCCCACAAACATTCTGAGCGGAAACTCGCGCTTTTGGCGAGTTGTAGTCGAAGAATGCGGATCGCACCAACGATCAAGGCTTTTCCACAAGCGCATCCTTCGACTCCGTGCCGCGATACCGCTGCGGCACTTCGCTCAGGATGCTTATAGTAACCCCAACTCCTTCGCTCGCGCCACCGCCTGCGCTCGATCGCGCGCCTCCAACTTGCTGAGGATGTTGCTGACGTGATTCTTGGCCGTGCCCTCGGCGATGAACAATTTTTCCGCGATTTCTTTGTTGCTCAAGCCCGCCGCGATCCACTTGAGGACTTCTATTTCTCGATCGGATAACTCGCTCACGACAGTTGATTTCGGAGTAGGAGCAGGTGCTTGTGTAAACAGATTAACTAACTTGCGTGCCATCTCCGGCTCGATCGGACTCTGCCCCTTCGCGGCCGATCGAATCGCTTCAGCCAGTTGTTCTGACGGCATATCCTTGAGCAAGTAACCGATCGCGCCCGCGCGCAGTCCCGCCATCAAATACTCATCGTCGCTGAAGGTGGTCAACATGATGATTTTGGCGTCCGGTTGTGCGGCTTTGATAGTCTGGGTGGCGGCGATGCCATCGACGCGCGGCATCTGGATGTCCATCAAGATCACGTCGGGCTTCAGGCGTGTCGCCAGATCGATCGCCTCTTGCCCATCGGCGGCTTGCCCCACTATCTCCATGTCATCGGCCAGCGCCAGCAGCGTAGCTAAACCTTCGCGCATCAAGCGCTGATCGTCGGCGAGGAGAACGGTGATGGGCGTCAAGGCGTGATCCTGTGGTCGTGAGTCAATTGGTAACTGGTCAACTGGTGATTGGTCAACTGGTAACCAGTCAACCGATTGACCAGTTACTGATCACCGGTTACTGTACACGGGCAACGTCACTTCAATCTGAAAGCCACCCTCGGGATGATTCTCGGCGCTCACTGATCCGTTGAGGGCGGCAGTGCGTTCGCGCAGGGCCGTCAGGCCCACATTGTCTTCATCGTGATGACGGCCCATGCCGTTATCGCGAATGGACAACTGAACCTGCGTCGCCGCGTAGGCCAATCGGATGTGGGCGGAACTGGCGTGCGCGTGCTTGCGGATATTTGTCAATGCTTCCTGTGTTGCGCGATAGATCACCGTTTCGACTTCGGGCGTCAACGCGCGCAGTTGGCCGCTCTGCTCAAAGGTCACAATCAAGCCCGCTTCGCGCGCCGTCGCGGCCAGACCTTGCAGCGCTTCGGGCAGCGGCCGATCTTCAATCGGGGAGGGGCGCAGCGCTGCCACGGAGCGTCGCACTTCCGACAATCCTTCGGATGCCAGTTCTTTCGCGCGTTTTGCCGCCTCCAGTGCTTTGTTGGGATTGGACTCCAGCAACTTGGTGACCACTTCCAATTGCACATTGATCACGGTGAGATAGTGGCCCAGGCTGTCATGTACTTCGCGAGCCAGGCGATTGCGCTCACGCATCGTCGCCAGTTGACCGACTTGCGCGGCGTATTCGGCCAATTGCTGATGGGCTGCTTGTAACTGCTGCCGCGCCAGCCGCTCGTTTTCAGCGGTGCGCGTGAAGACGCTCATGAAGATGAAGCCCGCGCCCAGCCCCAGCAAAATCTGCATGCCCGCCGACACGCCCGCGCCGAC
>JACRBO010000261.1 GCA_016219235.1 Chloroflexota bacterium | reverse complement strand
GGCAAAAGCGAGATCGCGATGGGGGCGGCGATCAAGCGGGCCGGGTGGAAACGATCGGATCTGGTGCTGTCTACCAAGATTTTCTGGGGCGGCGAAGGCGTCAACGATAGCGGCCTCTCGCGCAAGCACATCATCGAAGGGCTGAATGCTTCGTTGGCGCGCTTGCAACTGGACTACGTCGATCTGGTCTTCTGCCACCGGCCAGACCTCCACACGCCCATCGAAGAAACCGTCCGCGCCATGACACACGTCATCAATCAGGGCAAGGCGTTTTACTGGGGCACGAGCGAATGGAGCGCGCAGGAGTTGATGGAAGCGTACACCATCGCGCGGCAGGAGCATTTGATCCCGCCGTTGATGGAGCAGCCCGAATACAATATGTTTGCGCGCGAGCGTTTTGAGAAAGAATACGCGCGTCTCTATACCACAATCGGTCTGGGCGCGACGATCTTCAGCCCGCTGGCAAGCGGCCTGTTGACGGGCAAGTACAACGACGGCTTGCCGGACGGCACGCGCGCCTCGCTGCCCGGTTACGAATGGCTGCGCGAGCGCTTCGAGAAAGATGAGACTAAGCGCAACATCGAGAAGGTCAAGCAGTTGACGCCGATTGCGGCTGAACTGGACTGTTCGCTGGCTCAACTGGCGCTGGCCTGGTGTCTGAAAAACCCGAATGTGAGCACTGTGATTACGGGCGCGTCACGCCCTTCGCAAGTGACCGAGAACATGAAGGCGCTGGATGTGCTGCCCAAACTCATCGATGAGGTAATGGCGCGCATCGAGGCTGTGCTGCAGAACAAGCCGGAACCCGCCGGAGACTATCGATAAATACTTTGTCATTAACCTACGCCTCACCCCCCGACCCCTCTCCCGAAATCAAACGACGATTTCGAAAGAGGGGGAGCAACCACTCCCCTCTCCTGAGAATCGCTTTCCATTCGCAGGAGAGGGGTCGGGGGTGAGGCAGCATTGGAGGCTGTGAATGGCACTGTTTGAGTTCCACGTTTCACGCCGCGCCCGTGATTTCTACGGTTTCGATGAAGCCCTGTTTTCATTCAACGGCAATGTGATCTTTGCCAACTTCTACGCCGCGCGGGTCTTCGCGCAGAAGATCAACGAGAAACGGCCGCCGGAACAATCGGTGCGCGCCGGCCAACTCAACGCGCTGGGGTTGGTGGACGAACTTCAGCACTATGTCGTGCGCGCTTATCGCGAGCAGAAAAATCCGCGCGTATTGCACGAGGCGCTGGACTGGCTGACGGCGCAAATCGGCGCGGACGAAGTTGACAAGACTTTGCTCCGCTTCGTCGATGAATTTCCGCCGGTCGCGGTGTACAAGGGCCAACTCACGGTCGATGAATATCTGGCGGGCGAAACGGGCGGCCTGACGCATCGACAGATGGCGCTGGAAGAAATGCTGATGCTGTGGCTGGCAAATCTCAATCCAGCCTTTGAGCCTTTCAAAGAACTGTTTGACGACGAGCCGCTGGAAAAAGAGACGGCTTATCCGAAGATGATGACGGGCATGCGCGAATTCTTCGCGGCACAGCCGGCGTTTGGCGCGGACAACGTCAACCTGATCGATCTGCTGCTGGCGCCTGCGCAAGTCGCGCCGGACTCGCTCGGCGCACAGCTGGACTACATGCGCGGCCGCTGGGGTGTGGTGTTGGGCCAGCTGATCTATCGGGTGTTGGGCGGCCTGGATTTCATCAAAGAAGAAGAGAAGGCCGTCTTCACCGGACCAGGGCCGGTACACGTGCCGATGTTTGGGCCGGGCGCACAGGCGGCGTCGTTGGCGCTGTTTGACGGAGGGGCGTCTCTCGTGCCCGGTGGCTTGATGCGCGAGCCGGAACCCGAGCCGGAGAACTTCAGCGCTGATCTGGACTGGATGCCCGACCTCGTCTTGATCGCCAAGAATTCCTATGTGTGGCTCGATCAACTCTCGAAGAAATATCAGCGGCCCATCACGCGGCTCGATCAGATTCCCGACGCCGAATTGGATACGCTGCGTCAATCGGGCATTACGGGCTTGTGGCTCATCGGCCTGTGGGAGCGCAGTAAAGCGTCGCAGCGCATCAAACAGATGATGGGCAATCCCGAAGCAGTGGCCTCGGCCTTTTCGCTGTTCGATTATTCCATCGCGCAAGACCTGGGCGGCGATGCGGCCTTGCAGGATTTGAAAGTGCGCGCTCGGCAACGCGGCATTCGACTGGCGAGTGACATGGTGCCCAATCACATGGGCATCGATTCGCGCTGGGTGGTGGAACAGCCCGATTGGTTCGTTGCGCTCGATCAGCCGCCGTTCCCGTCGTACTCGTTCAACGGCCCGGATTTGTCGTGGGATGCGCGCGTCGGCATCCACATCGAAGATCACTACTTCGATAAGACCGATGCCGCCGTCGTGTTCAAGCGCGTCGATAAGTGGACGGGTTCGACGAAGTACATTTATCACGGCAACGACGGCACGAGTTTTCCGTGGAACGACACCGCGCAGTTGGATTATCTGAAGGCCGAAGTGCGCGAGGCCGTCATCCAGACCATTCTGCACGTGGCGCGCAACTTCCCCGTGATCCGTTTCGATGCGGCGATGACGCTGGCGAAGAAACACTGTCAACGCCTGTGGTTTCCCGAACCCGGCACGGGCGGCGCGATTCCGTCGCGCGCGGAATACGGCCTGACCAAAGAGCAATTCGACGCCGCGATCCCGGAAGAATTCTGGCGCGAGGTGGTCGATCGGGTGGCGGCCGAAGCCCCCGATACGCTGTTGTTAGCCGAAGCGTTCTGGATGATGGAGGGTTACTTCGTGCGGACGCTGGGCATGCATCGCGTCTACAACAGCGCCTTCATGAATCTGCTGCGTGATGAAGACAACGGCAAATATCGCAGCGTCATGAAGAACACGCTGGAGTTCGATCCGGAAGTGTTGAAGCGCTACGTCAATTTCATGAACAACCCGGACGAGAAGACGGCCATCGAGCAGTTTGGTGACGGCGACAAATACTTCGGCATCTGCACGTTGATGGCGACGATGCCGGGTCTGCCGATGGTGGGCCACGGCCAGGTGGAAGGCTTCCGCGAGAAATACGGCATGGAATATCGCCGCGCCTATTACGACGAGACCCCGAACGGCTGGCTGGTCGATCGGCACGCGCGCGAAATCTTCCCGCTGTTTCACCAGCGGCATCTGTTTGCCGGCGTGGATAACTTCCTGCTGTACGATGTCTACACGGCCGACGGCGGCGTAGACGAGAACGTGCTGGCCTATTCCAACGTCGTCGGCGCCGAACGCAGCCTGGTCGTCTATCACAATAAGTTCGCCGACACGCGCGGTTGGATTCGCACCTCGGCCGCGTTTGCGGTGAAGACGGGTAATGGCGATGAGAAGACGCTGGTGCAGAAAGAACTGCACGACGGCCTGCGCCTGCCCAACGATCCCGATCGCTGGCTCATCTTCAAAGACCAGATCACCGGCCTTGAATACATTCGCAACTGCCGCGAACTGTACGAGCACGGCCTGTACATCGAACTGGGCGCGTACAAGTGTCACGTGTTCATGGACTTCCATGAAGTCGTGGACGATGAAGCGCGCCGTTACGCCAAACTGGCCGAGTACCTCAAGGGCGGCGGCGTGCCCAACATGGGCGAGGCCGTGCGCGATGTGGCTTCACGGCCCGTGCAAGTGCCGTTCAAGGAACTGGTCAATGCGGGTTTCTTCAAGTGGCTGCTGGAGAATCGCGTCACTGATCCGGTGGCAGAGTTGAAGGCGTCGATCGGTGAACAGGTGGAGATGAAGGTGCAGTATGTGGTCGATGGCATCCAGTATTTGCTGGGGATCGAAACGGCGGAGACGCCCGTACCGGCGGCCACCCGATCGGACATCGATGCGATCCTGAAACTCCCGATCGTAGCGGCTCGCTTCCCGAAGCCTAAATCACGCAAGTACGCAGCGGCGATCGAGTTCCTGCAATCGAGTCTGACGCCTGCGCCGATCGATGAGACAACGCCCGAAAAGAAGCCGACGACGAAAGCGGCGGCTGCTAAACCAGTGGCCGCGCCCGTGCTCGAAGACACGGTCGCATGGCATTCGTTGTTGAGTTGGGCGGGCGTCCGTTCGCTGGGCCAGGTGCAAGCCGATCAACCCGTCGCGGCTCAAAGTCGCGCGTGGATGGACGAGTGGCTGCTGGATCGATTGGCGATCAATGCCCTGCGCGAAGCCAAACTGAGCGAGACCAGCATCTGGCAAGTCGTGAATGCGATCAAGGCGCTGACCACGCATCAAGGCTGGCACAAGACCGATGTGGCCGCGAAGAAACGCGCGTATCGACTGGCTGACGCCTTATTCGCGGACGCTGATGTGAAGCAGTTGCTGCAGGTCAATGAATATCAGGGCGTGGTGTACTTCAACAAAGAGGCGTTTGGCAAGTTGCTGTGGTGGTTGCTGGCTGTGGCCGTGATCGACATTACCGCCGATCCCGCCGCTGCGGCCGCTGATGTGCCCGAAGCCATCCTCGCGGCCTACGATGTGATCAAGGCTTTGCAGGACGCCGAAGCGCGCTCGGATTACCAGGTTGAGAAGTTGAAGACGGCGTTGATCGTGTGATGGAAAGGAGGTCCCCTATGATCGGTGCGCCTGCTGCGACTGAAAGGCAGCTGATGACAGGTGAAGATCTGGCGCAGTTGCCGGATGCCGATTTGTTTGAATTGATCGATGGGAGATTAACGCCAATGACTCCAACCGGGCAAGAACATGGCGAAGTTGAATTTAGTATTGGTGCTGAATTGCGAGCGTTCGTGCGCGCTCATAAATTGGGGCGGGTCAGTGGCGGCGAGGTTGGCATCTACGTGCGCCGCGACCCTGATACGATCCGCGCGGCCGATGTGCTGTTCATCTCCAACGAACGCTATGCGCGCAAGCAATCGGCCAGTTTCCTGGACGTTGCGCCGGAACTCATCGTCGAAGTCCTGTCGCCCACCGAGTCATGGAGTGAAGTGACGCAGAAGATGAAAGAGTACTTCGCCATCGGCGTGCGCGTCATCTGGATCGTCGATCTGGCGGTGCGGACGGTGTATGCCTATCGTTCGCTGTCTGATGTTCGGGAATTCACGGCGCAAGACGAATTGATCGAAGAACAGGTGCTGCCCGGTTTTGCCGTTAAGGTAGCCGCGCTGTTTGAGAATTAGCGCCGTATCGGGCGCAGCCTGCACCAGACGCACAACGAGGCGAGCCGCCCCTGGCTCGCCTCGTTGCACATGCCCGTCGCTGCAACCCCAATCGGAGGAAACCCCTTACCTGAACTTCATCTGATGCTGCGTAAACCACAGGCCGCCCAGGCCGATCGCCAGCAGCATCACGAACCCCACAATCACTTCCCGCCAGTCGCCGGACTCCGGCGCGCTCACCAGCGACAGCGCCAACAGCAGGCCAATCAGGAGTGTCGCCACCACGTTTATATGGTTAATCTTCCAGGCGTGCCGCTGCTTCATGGTCGGCTCCCTGATGGAATATTGTTTGTTGGTATTGGCTGTGAACAGTGTAGCATGTTTTTGACAAAAATCGCTTTCGGAAGCATTACAGATTGATTGCAGTTTGCTTGCAATCATCGGGGAACAATCTATTCTTTTCGACAGTCTTACGTTGCGCCGCCCCGGCGTTCTTTGCATGGTATCATTTGCTCGTCACCTGGCTGATTCAGTATATCGCGTGATCCTCGTTGCCACTGCGGACAGCGGCGAGGCGGCTGGTCGCGGAGCTGGCGCTCCCGCTGAGAGCGTAAGCGTAAACGAAATCGGGAACCGCCATAATATGCTGACTCCGATGCAAAAGACGCCCGCCTCCGTCCCCGGCGGCGCACCCTCGTTCAGATTCGCGCCGGGGACGG
>JACRBO010000260.1 GCA_016219235.1 Chloroflexota bacterium | reverse complement strand
TTGGCGCTGCTCTCCATCGAGCAGCCTGGATAAAAGAGGTATTTGTCGTTCATGCCGCCTCCTCCACTTGCTTCGCGCGCGCCAGGATCGCGTGCAACTGATCGAGCTGTTCGATCTTGTGGGGCGAGAGGTCCATGCGCTGTTTGGTCAACATCCCCAGCCCCATCGGCGCCATGCCCGGCAGCCGCCGCTTCTGGTGCTTAAGGTAATAACGCGTCGCCAGGCCAAATTCATAACTGCGCCCGTAGGTCTCGACCATATCGACAAAGGTCTGAGAGAAGTCGGGGGCGGTTGAGTCCTCATACAGTTTGGCGTGGATGGCCATGCTCTTGAGCGCGTACATCACGTCGGCGATGTGCACGCCCTGCGGACAGCGGACGACGCAATGGTAACACGACACGCAAATCCACGGCGTGTTGCTCTTGAGCGCCGCTTCACGCATCCCGGCCCGGATCATGGCGAATAACATCCGGGGCGTGTGGTCCATGTCTTCGGCAGGCGGACAGGACCCGCCGCACGTGCCACACTGAATGCACATCTCCAGGCGAGACACACCGGCGGTGTGTGCGCTCACCTCTTCCAAAAAGCGAAGGTTGGGATTGGCGGGATCGAACTCCTTGATCAACGGCTCGGCAGTCAATGTACACCTCCTCCAGAGTTTTTCGTGGGTCGATCGAATGAGCATAAACACGCACGGCCCTAACCCGGTAGCGGGTTAAGGCCGTGCCATTTGCTGTCCCTAAGTAAACAACACATCGGTTCCACAGATTCCCTTCATATGGATGTGGGGGTCGTTGGTTGTACAGAATGAGGACGTTCTAGATCATGTCAGATAACTCAAAGGCATGCTATATATTTTCATTCTATGCCCCTTCAAGCGAGTGACAGATGTCACACCGTCATGTGACTTTTATCACGACGTTATGACGACTTGTGATTTTTTGAACTTACCGACAAGGGATTGTGCGACGTTCGCCTATTTGCCAGGATCGACAGCCAGACAGGTTATCGTGTCCATAACACCTGGCAACGGCCTGATCTCCCTCACGATGATGCGGCCAATTGCATCAAGGCCCTCGGCCTCGACCTGTGCCACGGCATCGAATGGCCCAAAGGTGACATCTGCCGCCGTCACACCCTTGATCTTGCGCGCCATGCTCACGACCTCAGCAGTCTCACTCGTTTGCGTATGGATCAACACATAGGCTCTCATCGCTTTCCTCCGGGAGAAGTGTTGGGCTAATCGTAAGCCTACGCCCCTATGACCCTCTTCAAATAGTGTTACTTGTCACCGGTTTTGTAGACAATAATCAAATTGGCGATGAGCGCCAACTTTCCATTTCACTCTTGCTTTTTGGTACTCAAGCGTGTATTATTCATGCGCTATGTTACGCTCGGTCAAAATTGCACCCTCCATTCTGTCCGCAGATTTTGCGCGGTTGGGCAGCCAGGTAGCCGAGGCCGAAGCGGCCGGCGGTGATTGGATCCACGTGGATGTGATGGACGGGCGGTTCGTCCCCAACATCACGATCGGCCCGCTCATCGTCGAGGCGGTAAAGCGCAGTACCCGGTTGCCGCTTGATGTGCACCTGATGATCGCCGAGCCTGAGAAGTACGTGGAGGCCTTTGTGGCCGCCGGGGCCGATCGGTTGGCAGTACACGCCGAAGCGTGCTTGCACTTGCACCGGACGATTCAGCAAATTCGAGATTCAGGGGCTAAACCGGGCGTCGTCATCAATCCGGCCACGCCGCTGAGCGCGATCGAAGAGATTGCCGCCGATGTGGATTTGATTCTGATTATGTCGGTCAATCCGGGCTTTGGGGCGCAGAAATTCATCGAAGCCAGCGTGGACAAGATCGCCCGGACGAAGGCGTTGTGCGAGCAGGTGGGCAGCCAAGCCGAGATTGAAGTAGATGGCGGGATCGATGTGCGCACGGCCCCGCGAGTAGTCGCCGCTGGCGCGACCGTGTTGGTGGCGGGCAATGCGATCTTCAAACATCCCGATGGGATTGCGGCGGCGATCGCGGCCCTGCGTAGCGTTATCTAAGTTTTTCGAGCGTTACGCTTACAGGTAAATCAAAACGCCGGCTGAATCAGCCGGCGTCGATGTATCCAGAACGACAGAATCGAATCTTAACTAACTTTGTGGAAGGTCTTCACACACTGAACACAAATATGCAGCCGCTTCGTCTGACCGTTGACCACCACTGTGCGCTTAAACACGTTGGGGCGGAACTGACGATTGGTATGCCGCTTGGAGAAACTGACATTGTGTCCGTATTGAGGGCCTTTGCCACAGACTTCACACTTAGCCATCCGAATCACCTCTTTGCAAAATAAGGCGCGTCTCACGACGCGCGCCGAATCGAACGGGCGCAATCTTACCACAGCGGTATGAATTGGTCAACCGGTTTGGCTGATCGTTGAGATCAAAGGCGGGGGGAGAGACAGGGGAACCGCATGACAACGGAAAACACGCTGGGACGCATTGATATATCGCCGACGGCCGTTGCCACAGTAGCCGCCAACGCCGTGACGCAGGCCTACGGCGTGGTCGGCTTAGCGGCCAAGAACGCCACCGATCAACTGCTGAGCCAGTTGACAGGTGACGTGAATCACGGCGTCGACGTGCGCTTCGTCAACAACGAAGCCGTGATCGATCTGTATGTAATCATCGAGTACGGCACGCGCATCGTGAGCGTAGCGCATAGTGTTCAGAATCTGGTGAAATTCAACGTCGAAAAGGCGCTGGGCCTGCCCGTCGCCTCCATCAACGTGCACGTACAGGGTTTACGCGTCAGCGACAATGCCGCATAGACAGTTGGGCGGCGTAGCGTAAGTTGGCAACTTGCGCCACATCTTCAAGTCAGATTGTGAGCAGTGCGGGCTCCGTGCGTAGCCCCTGCGTATCCGGCGGCGTGGGAGCCGCCTCTGCTCCAAAATAGCCGAGCAGTTATCTGGTTTTACGGAGTCAAGCTTCAATTGTCAACCGAACCTCATCGAAGAACTGAAAAACTCTTGCAGGTTGATGGTCAGGGCCTCAAGCGGCTGGTCGAAGCCAGTCTGGCGTGGCTGCGCTATCATCAACCGGCCATCAACGCCCTCAATGTTTTTCCCGTGCCCGATGGCGACACCGGCACCAACATGCTGCTCACCATGCAGAGCGCGTGGCACGAGATCGAACACTCGCCCGATGAGAACGTCAGCCACATCGCTCAGTCGATCGCGCACGGCGCGCTGATGGGCGCGCGCGGCAACAGCGGCGTTATCCTGTCGCAGATCTGGCGCGGCTTTGCGCGCGGCCTCAGCGGCAAGAAGGTGCTGGGCGCGGCCGATCTGCCGACCGCCATGCGCGCCGCCAGCGAGACTGCCTACAAAGGTGTGCTTAAGCCCGTGGAAGGCACGATCTTGACCGTCTCCCGTGCCGTTGCCGACGGGGCGGAACGTGGCTTCCAGGAAAACGACGATCTACTCCACGTCCTCGATCGCATGGTGTCGCACGCCCGCGAGGCGGTCGCCAACACGCCTAATCAATTGGAGATACTCAAACAGGCGGGTGTCGTCGATTCCGGCGGCGAGGGCTTGACCGTCATTCTGGAAGGCATGCTGCGTTATCTGCGCGGCGAATCGGTGGAAGCCGATCGGATGGCGGAGGCCGCCGTCGATCTTAAGCCGGTGCCCGCCGACGCTGAAATGGACGCGGGCGATGTGGCGCTGGGTTACAGTTACGATGTGCAGTGCATCATTAAAGGCCGCGACCTTGATATTGACGAGGCCCGCGCCCGCATCGCCGAGCTGGGCTTATCGACGCTGGTGGTTGGCGACAGCGAAACGATCAAAGTTCACGTCCACGTGCCGCGCCCCAGCGCCGTGCTGGCCTACGCGGAAACGATCGGCCGCCTGCACGATGTCGTTGTCGAGGACATGGCCGCGCAGTATCAGCAGTTCTTGCTGGGCCGCTCTGCTCCGCCCATTCAGGCGCCCACCTACAACCTCAGGGACGGCGACATCGCGACGTTGGCCGTTGCGCCGGGCGAAGGGTTGATGCGCGTCTTCCAGAGTCTGGGCGCCACTGCCATCGTGCCCGGCGGCCAGACGATGAATCCCAGCACGCAGGACTTCGTGCAGCTGCTGGACGCCATCCCGACCGATCGGGCGTTACTGCTCCCCAACAACAGCAACGTGATCATGGCCGCGCGCCAGGCGGCTGAACTCAGCCAGAAACACATCCTCGTCGTGCCCACCCGGACCATCCCGCAAGGCATCGCGGCGATGCTGGCCTTCAACGATCAACGCGATCTGGAAGCGAACGCCCACGCGATGGAAGCCGCGGCCAAACACGTCACGACCGGCGAAGTCACGACCGCCACCCGCTCGGTCGAGTTCAACGGGATCAAAGTTTCCGAAGGCCAGGTCATCGGACTGCTCAACGACGAGTTGACCACCGCCAACGAATCGGTGGAAGGCACGGTATGGGCGCTGCTCGATCAGATGGGCGTGAGCGATCTCGAAATTGTGACGCTGTATTACGGCAACGGCATAGCGGCCAATCAGGCCGAGACGCTGGCCGAAGCGATTCGCGAACGTCACGCGCAGTTGGAAGTTGAAGTGGTTGACGGCGGTCAACCTCATTACGATTACATCCTGAGTGCGGAATAATTTTGCCTGACATGTCCCGAGTTCACATCATTACCGATAGCACCGCGCATTTTACCGACGCCACTCTGCCCGAGCGGCTGGGTGTCACCATCGTGCCGCAAACGATCCAGTTCGATCGCCAGTTGTATCGCGAAGGCGTCGATCTGTCGGCGGAAGAGTTCTTTCGTAAGCTGCCGCACTACGGCGTGCTGCCGACCCTGCACCCGCCGTCAACCGATCTGTTCCGAGACCTGTATGCCGAGAAAATCCGGCAGAACAAACAGATTCTGTCGATCCACATCTCCAGCAAGATGAGCAAGACCGTGGCCATGGCCCGGCAGGCCGCCGATGAATTCCTGGGCGGCAATAAGATCGTCGTGATCGATTCGCTCACCACCTCGATCGGGCTGGGGCTGCTCGTCGAAGCCGCCGCGCAGGCCGCCGAAAACAACGCCCCGCTGGATGAGATCGTCCGCATCGTGCGCGGCATGATCACGCACATGTATGCTGTGTTCTTCGTGGAAAACCTGAATTATCTGGAACGCAACAATCGCCTGAGCAAGTCGCAGGCGGTGCTGGGCACGATGCTGGGCATCAAGCCGTTTCTCACCATCGAAGACGGCGAGATTATCCCGATGGAGAAGGTTCGCACGCGCGAGAAGGCCATCGACAAACTGGTTGAATTCGTCTCGGAATTCTCCAACATCGAACGTGTTGCCATCATGCAAAGCGGCCAGCAG
>JACRBO010000267.1 GCA_016219235.1 Chloroflexota bacterium | reverse complement strand
CGTATAGATCGGGCCAGTCGATGTCGTGCCCCAGTTCGTGAACCATAATGCCGATGGTCGCCAGGTGTCCGGGCGCAGAGCCGTCGCAGCCATCGTCGATTTGCTCATGCCACTCGCCTTCTTGAGTGTAGCCACCGCCGTAACTGTAGGCGGCGATCCAGACACCATCCAACTGCGGCGGGGGCGGGTTACTGCTCAGCGAGCCGCGATGGCCCCAGACGTTGGGCGTACACGCGCTGCCGGCGCCCCCATACGATTCCTCGTAGCCGCGCACGATGATCATCAAGTGCACCTCGCTGGTATCGAGCGCGCCGTTGCCATTCGTATCGAGGCTGCCGTAGTCGATGTAGGGATCGGCGGCCATCAGTGCATTGGCGCTGATCTCTCGATTCGCCTGAGATGTCAATGGATAGGGATGCGCGTAACCCAGGGTCACGGCAATCACGCCGTCATTGGCCGTGCCATAGGTTTCGACGGCGGGCACCAGGTCAAACTTGCCAAAAGAAGCCTGCGTGTAATAGTTCCTGACGCTTTTGGCCCCTGGCGTGGCGTCAAAGAACATCTGATTCCACTGGGCATCGGTAGTGCCGCGCGAGGTAGACGGCGTAAAGTCAACCAGGATCACCAGCACCCGTTGCGTACCAGCAGTCCCAGACCAAACATTGGGACTGAGCTGAGAGTCTGAGGTGGGTGCAGATGGCGCTGCCTGACGATCGCGCAGGTGGGGCGGAAGATTGTCTGGCCGCGCGTCAATGCCTGCCTTCCACGCTCCTGGCATCAATGCGCCGCCAACGCCTGATTGGGCATAGACCCAATAGCCGCTGGCAGGATCGAGCAGGATCGTATAGCCTTCATACTCGTAACCGCTATACCACTCGTCGCCAAAGGGTGTGACGACAATCACGGCGCCATCCGGCTGGCTGAGCGACACTTCGACCGGGGCGACTGGACCGGCGAGCACGACACCCACCGGCACGATCAACGCCAGGATGAGCGCGACGAGCGCGGCCTGCCACAGCCGATTGCGCCTCGCGCGCCGATCGGTGTTTGTAGCTACAAACGCGTGTTGAAACATGACTGTCCTCCGTAAGTTTGAATTCCTGGCGTCCAGTATACAGGAGGACTATCACAAAACTATCACATACATTGACACTTAGTGCGCTGGCCGGGGTTTGTTATACTGGGTTCTTCTTAACAGTAGACACATCAACGGGCGCGGGGGAGTGCAACAATGCCACACCTATCACTTTCTTTTCTTGGCGGCTTTGAAGTCGCGCTAGACGGCGAGCCAATCACGGCCTTCGGCACCGATAAGGTGCGCGCCCTCCTCGCCTATCTGGCAATCGAGTCGGCGCGCCCGCATCGCCGCACCGAACTGGCCGCGCTGTTGTGGCCCGACTTACCAGACATCAAGGCCGCCCACAACCTCAGCCAGACCCTGCTGCGGTTGCGTCGAGCGCTGCGCGAGCCGGACGCCCGGACACCGTCCGACCAGCCGCCGGTCCTGTTGCTAACCAGCCAGACGATTCAATTCAATCTTCGTTGCGACCATCAGTTGGATGTGTCCCGCTTTGCAGAGTTGCTCAAGGCGCGGCGACAGCATCAACACCCAACGGGCGAGACCTGCCCGGTCTGCTTGCACTGGCTGCATCAGACGGTTGAGCTGTATCGTGGCGATCTACTGGCCGGTTTCCTGGTGCGAGACAGCGTCGCGTTTGAAGAGTGGCGCATGGTCAAGCAGGAAGCCTTGCATAGTCAGGTGGTGAGTGCGCTCGATCAATTGGTCGTCGATCACGAACGCCGCGCAGAATACGACCGGATGCAGGTCTATGCGCGCCGGCAAACGGCTCTGGATCCGTGGCGCGAAGAGGCCCACCTGCAATTGATGCGCGCCCTGGCGCTCGGCGATCAGCCGGCAGCCGCGCTGGAACAATACGAAAGTTACTGCTATATCCTCGAGCAGGAATTGGGCGTTCAGCCCTCGGCCAAAGCGACCGCGCTCGTCGATCAAATCCGATCGGGCGCGCTGAAGAGCCACAGACCCGATCGATTCGTGGCGCTGAACGGCCCGAATGAACGCCGCCAGGTGACGGCGCTAATTTGCAGTCGGGGCAATCTGGCCGCACACGGCGATCCCGAAGCATTGTATGAACAACTCGCAGCCTGTGAGCCACAGTGCGAGAATATCCTGGCCCGGTTTGACGGGCAGCGCGCGCCGCGACATGGAGGCGAATGTCTGATCTACTTCGGCTATCCCACGTCGCACGAAGACAACGCCCGGCGCGCCGTCGACGCGAGTCTGGCGCTGGCGGCCGCCCACACCGCGCCGGCGCGCATTGGCCTTCACACGGGAATGATGATCGTGAGCAAGCGGCGTGGAACAGGCGCGACAGACGCCGAACTGGTGGGCGAGGTGCCGTCTCTGGCGCGAATCTGCCGCGATCTGGCTGAACCCGGCGTCGTATTGCTGACTGAGGCGACCGAGCAGCTGGTGCGCGGCCGGTTTGATCTTAAATCCCGCGGAACACATACTCTATTGGGGCTGGGGAGGCCCTTAATCATCTATGAAGCCGACAGCGCCAGCGGCCAGTTGGGGCGTCCTGATCAGATTCAACACCTGACACCGCTGATCGGCCGCGCAGCTGAGTTGGCGCAAGTGCTGACCTGCCTGGACAAAGTGCGCCACGGCCAGGGCCAGACCGTGTTGGTCAGCGGCCAGGCTGGCATCGGCAAGTCGCGTCTGATGTGGGAGTTGAAGAACGCCACGCTGGCGCAGCGGAGCCATAGTCCGCTGATCTGGCTGGAGAGCCGTTGCTCGCCGTACTTTCAGAACACCAGCCTGTGGCCCATCATCCGGCTGCTTGAACAACGCCTCGGCTTTGAAGAAGACGACAGCCTTGAGCTAAAGCGCGAAAAACTCGTCAAGACCCTGGCCCGCTACGATCTGACTCATGCGGCAGCAGTCTGGCACCTGGCGCTATTGCTTGGCCTGCCCGATGAATCGCCGATCCCGACGACCATCACCGCCGAACAGCGTGAAGGTATGCGCGTCGCGTTTGTGGCGCTGCTGCAAAAACAGGCGGCCGAGCAGCCGTTGGCGTTGATGATCGAAGATCTGCACTGGAGTGATCCGTCCACGCTCGAGTGGCTCGATCGATCGTTTGACTCACTGACCGCTGCGCCGTGCCTGGTGCTGCTTACGTATCGCCCGACGTTCACACCGGCCTGGCTGCCTCGCGCCTCATCGAATCTGCTTACGCTCGGGCCGTTAAGTGTCGCCCAGACTGAAAGTATGGTGGCTGATCTGGCGGGCGTGGGCCAGCTGCGGGCTGAGATCCGCCAGCGGATCGTGCACCAGGCCGATGGGATACCGCTCTTTGTCGAAGAACTGACCAAAACGCTGCTCGAATCCGACGAACCAGACATCCCCGCCACCCTGCGCGATTCGTTGATGGCCCGCCTCGATCATTTGGGCGACGCCCGACAGACCGCCCAGTGGGCGGCTGCGCTGGGCCGCGAATTCTCCTATCCCGTGCTCAGTGCCGTCACCGCCTTCGACGGGCAACGCTTGCACAGCGATCTGGCGCGACTCGTCGCGGCCGAGTTGATCGTGCCACCAGGCCGCGGAACCCACGGCCGGTACGCTTTCAAGCACGCGCTGGTACAAGAAGCCGCGCAGGCCTCGTTGCTCAAACGCAACTATCAGGACTTTCACCGGCGCATCGCTGAGACGCTGGAGGCGCGCTTCGCTCAAATCGCTGAGACCCAGCCGGAAGTCATCGCGCAGCACTAGACCGAGGCGGGTCTGAACGAACAGGCTGCCGAGTACTGGACACGCGCCGGTGAGCGTGCCACCGCGCAAGGTGCAACGCGGGAGGCCAGGACATTTTTCGATCGAGCGCTGGTGTTGCTCGCGCCAGAAAATCACGCGCGACGCTGGCGAGCGCTAAAGGGACGTGAGGCGGTCCTGGATCTGCGAGGAGAACGCGCAGCACAAAAAGTCGCTCTGGCGGCTTTGCTGGATCTGGCTGAAACACTCGCCGACGACACATACCGGGCCGAGGTGTATCTGCTGCAGACCGCTTTTGCGGCTGTGCAGGGCGACTACCGCACCGCCCTGTCTCTTGCAGACGCAGCCAGCGCGGCGGCGCGGCAAGTAAACAATCTGACGTTGGACATGCGAGCGCTGGCTTACAAAGCGCAGACGCTGACGTTTTTCGGTGAGCTGGTCAAGGCGCGTCAGGTGATTGAAGAGACGCTTACCCGGTTGCACCAGGTTGAGGATGATGCGGTGCGAGCGTTGGTCCTCACCGTGGCCGCGCACCACTACATGGAATCTGGCGATCTGGTCCGGTCTGTGCAACATCAAAACCAGAGCGTCGAGGCGGCCCGACAAGCGAGAAACCACACTCTGGAAATCACGATTAACGCCAATTTGGGCTTGATCTATGCTACGTTGGGCTTGTATGGTCAGGCGCAGGCCGCATTGGAGGCAGGGTTGGCACGGGCCGAGGCGTTTGGCGACCGGCGGCTCCATGCCACTACGCTGTGCTATCTGGGCTATGTATACTGGCGAAACGCCGACAAAGATCTGGCGCGACAAATGGCGGAACGGGCGCTAAACGAACTGACTGTAACTGACGAGGCCTATGGCGAAGCGACTTGCCGCGCTTATTTGGGCTACATCCTTGAAGTCGCCGGCGATCTGGCTTTGGCCGCGGACTACCTGGCTCAAGCCCGCGCCGGCTTTGTCAGAATTGGCGTCAAGCCAGATCAGATCGAGGCGCAGGCTGTGGCCGCACGCGTGGCGCTGGCCCAGGCACGACGCACTGAGGCGCGACAGTTAGCAAACGAGGTGTGGTCGTACCTGCATGAAAACGGCAGTCAGGGCTTAAGTTCTCCGTCATTGGCCTACGTCGGCGTCGCCGATGTGTTTGAGGCGACTGACGAAGACGAGCCAGCCAGCACGGTGCGAGCCGTCATCGAAGCGGGCTATCGTGATTTGATGCAGCGCGCTGAGAAGATCAGCCGCGCCGACTGGCGCCGATCGTTCCTTGAGAATGTAGTAGAAAATCGAGCGCTCATCGAGAAGTGGCAGCAGCTCAGTTAGCGCGTCCGATCGGGCCGATCACGTTCGATCGGGCCGATCACGTTCGATCGGGCCACGATGCGACCGCGATGCCGATCAAGATCACGGCCGCGCCTAACAGCGTCAACGGCGGCGGAAGTTCGTTGAGCAGCACGAACGCGAGGATCGATGTACCGACCGGTTCCGCTAAAGCGACGACGGCCACATAGGTCGTGGGCAAAAAGCGCAGCGCGTAGTTGTACGACGAGTGCCCCAGCAATTGCGGGAACAAGGCCATCAAGATCAGCCACACCAGCCCGATCGCTTGATACGGCACACCGGCGGCATCAGCGCTGAACGATGCGCCTGACGCCAGGCCCAGCGCGATCAACAACACGGCGGCGCTGCCATATACGATGAAGATGTAGGCGATTAGCGACATCCGATCGCGCAGCTGCCGCCCGATGAGCAGGTAGCCCGCCACAAACCATGCCCCGGCCAGCGCCAGAAAATCACCCCACAGCTGCGAGCCGGCCAGGCCGAAACCGGCGCTGTCCGACAACCCGACGATAACGCCGCCCACAACAGACACGATCAGACCGACGACGATGGGGCGCGAGAGTTTCTCACGCAGGAACAACCACGACGCCAACGCCACCCAGATCGGGCCGGTGGTCACCAGCACGACCGAGGACGTGACGGTGGTGTAATCGAGTGAGGACACCCACGTGGCAAAGTGCAAGGCCAGAAAAACGCCGGAGGCGAATGCGGCCAGCCAATCGCGCTGAGTCAGTCGTTTCAACTCGGCCAGGTGGCGACGCAGCACGATCGGGCTGAGGACGAGCGTGGCAATGCTCAAGCGATACGCCGCCACCATCAACGCGGGCACGCCCGCTTGCCGCGCGAAACGGATCAAAATCGAGGCGGTGGAGACCGCAAAAATACCGATCAGCAACACGAGCAGCAGGCGGGAACGTTGGAGCATGTTGAGCATTCGGGACGTGTTTTTCCGTTCCCGAATGCCCTCCTCTCTTGACAATGGTTTTAATCGAGACTACAATCCAACCAGAAGTTTATCACCGATTGAATCACGATCAACTTCCTCGAAATTAGCCCAAGGGAAAATAAAAGGAGAACATTTAGAATGGCTCACGAGTTAGCCCCACTGCCGTACGCGCACGATGCGTTGGAACCGTCGATCGACACGCAAACGATGCAGATCCACCACGGCAAACATCACGCGGCCTATGTGGCCAACCTCAACAAAGCGCTGGACAGCGCGCCCGATTTGCAGAGCCTGTCCGTTGAAGATGTGCTGAAGAACATCGCCAAGGTACCGGATGGCATCCGCCAGGCGGTCATCAACAACGGCGGCGGGCACTACAACCACACGCTGTTCTGGAGCATCATGGGTCCTAACGCGGGCGGCGCGCCGGGCGGCGAACTGGGCGCGGCAATTGCGTCGGCGTTTGGCAGCTTTGACGGCTTCAAGGAAAAGATCAACAACGCAGGCATGACGCGCTTCGGCTCCGGCTGGGCGTGGCTGGTCTTTGATAAAGACGGCAAGTTGGTGGTGCTGAGCACGCCCAATCAAGATAGCCCGGTGCTGAGCGGCCAGAAGGCCATTCTGGGTGTGGATGTGTGGGAACATGCCTATTATCTGAAGTATCAAAATCGCCGCGCGGATTATCTGAACGCATGGTGGAACGTGGTCAACTGGGCGGCGGTCGCCGATCGGTTTGCCAGGTTGAAGTAACATCCGTCCGGCGCGCAGGACACGGGGGACGCAGCGCGCAGACAGCGGGCGCGGCGACGGCCAATTCACGGTAACTTTGCCGACGGCGGCTTTTTCCGACGCGATCGGCTAAAACTAAAATCCCTTTTGGAGCGACGACAATGACCCACACGATTACCGCTTTGTGTTTGCGCGATACGGCATGCGTAGACGTTTGCCCGGTGGAGTGCATCATCCCCGGCAAGCCGGAGTCTGAATGGCCGTGGCTGTATATCGATCCGGACACCTGCATCGACTGCGGCGCGTGCGTGCCCGAGTGCCCGTACGAAGCCATCTTCCCCGAAGATGAAGTGCCGACCGCCTTCACGATGAAGGCCGGCCAGTATATCGTCGACACGAAGGCCAACCTGCCGGACGGTGAAGCCCTGGATGGCGACGTGGGCGGGCATCATGCCAAAGTTGAGAATGCCAAAGCGCCCGGCGCGGGCTTCGTCATTGACTTGACCCCCGCCACCGAACTGAACAAGGCGTTCTTCACCGACGGTCCCGGCTACAAAGCGAAAGACATGTAATTGGGTTTTGGGGTCAACTGAAATTCGAGAGGCAATCGAGATTCGTCCCGGTTGCCTCTTTTTGTTTGGCCGGCATAGACCTGTCAGGTGTCGCAAGTGGCGTTGTGACGTTCTGGCGCCGGGTGCGACACCTGACAGGTCTCATTGCGGACACGGACGGGAGCGCCGAACCGCACGCCGCACTGTGCCACCCCCTGCGGATCAGTGGGTGCAAGTGCGTGTTGCACAGATACCGTGGATACGATAGAATCAGCCTGACATCCACAGTAGCGCACCTGACTGTCGAGAGGTGAAATGATGACTCCCAAACGCACACTAACTTATCGGATTGTCTTGAAAGAGGAGCCGGAAGGCGGCTACACGGTAAGTGTACCCACCTTGCCGGGCTGCGTCACCTACGGTGAGAATCGAGAAGAGGCGTTCAAGATGGCGAAAGAGGCAATTACGGCTTATCTGGAAAGCCAGAGTCAGCACGGCGAGGCCATCGTCGATGACAGCCAGACCTTCGAAGGCGTGCTGAACCTCGAATATACCTAAGTTGCCCGCTTTGACTGCCGACGAAGTCATCCGCGTCTTGCTCGACAACGGCTTCGTACTCGATCATCAACGCGGCAGCCACCGGGTGTACTACAGTGCCACGACCGGCAAACGGGTCGTGGTGCCTTATCACCGGCGAGATTTACCAAAGGGCACTTTACTGGCGATTCTGAAACAAGCAGGGTTATCCAGAGACGACCTTTAGCCGAATTCACTCGGTTGGGACACGGCTTACACAGACGTCACAGACAGGTAATTTATCTGTGCAATCAGTGTAATCTGTGTCCTATTTCTTTAGGGGGCAAAATGACCGACCAGCACCGCATCGAGAAAGATTCGCTGGGCGAGGTGCGCGTACCGGGCGAGGCGTACTTCGGCGCACAGACGCAGCGGGCTATCAACAACTTCGCCATCAGCGGGCTGCGGCCGTGGCGGGCCTTCATCTGGAGCATGGCGACCATCAAGCGCGCCGCCGCCGAGGTCAATCGTGATCTGGGATTGCTGGAGAGCGGCATCGCCAACGCCATCATCCGCGCCGCGCAGGAAGTCATCGACGGCCAGTGGGACGATCAATTTCGCGTCGATCCGTTTCAGGCGGGCGCGGGCACCAGCCACAACATGAACACCAACGAAGTGATCGCCAATCGCGCGATCGAGTTGCTGGGCGGCCAACGCGCCAACTACAAACTCGTCAGCCCCAACGATCACGTCAACATGGCGCAATCCACCAATGACACGATTCCGACGGCGATTCGATTGGGCGTGTTGTGGCGATTGGACGAAATGCTCGGCGCACTCGATCGGTTGGCGGCGGCCCTGGCGGCCAGGTCCGTTGAGTTCGATAGCGTGGTGAAATCGGGGCGCACCCATTTGCAGGACGCCGTACCCGTTCGCTTAGGGCAGGAGTTTGGCGCATACGCGAAGACCGTGCGACGTGATCGAGGGAAAATCGCGCTGGCCGCCGACGGGCTGCGGCGATTGGGCATCGGCGGGACGGCGACGGGAACGGGCCTGAACGCGCATCCTGACTATCATGCGCTGATGATCAAGAAACTAAGCGCCCTGACCGGTCTGGTGCTCTACGAATCCGACGATCTGTTCGAGTCGATGCAGGCTCATTCGGATGCGGTGTTCTTCTCAGGCGCGATTCGCACGTTGGCGCAAGACTTGATCCGCATCGCCAACGACTTCCGTTTGTTGTCATCAGGCCCGGCCACCGGTCTCGACGAACTCCGCCTGCCCGCCGTGCAGCCGGGATCATCCATCATGCCGGGGAAGGTCAATCCGGTGTTGGCGGAGATGCTGGACATGGCGATGTTTCACGTTCTAGGAAATGACCTCACCGTAACGTTAGCCGCGCAGGCCGGGCAACTGGAACTCAACGTGATGATGCCCATCATCGCGCACGATCTGTTCGAGATGATGCAAGTCGTCATCGGGTCGGTGAATGCCTTTACGGACGACTGTGTGATCGGGTTGAAGGCAAATCCCGATAAAGCCACCGGCTGGCTGGCGAAAAACGCGATTCTGGTGACGGCGCTCAATCCGTTGATCGGCTACTCAAAGGGCGCAGAGATTGCGAAAGCGGCGATGGCGCGCAACATCACGATTCGTGAAGTGTGCGTGGAGCAGATCACGGTAGGCGAGTTGGTCAACAAGGACAACGGCCAACCCGTGACAATTGACGAAATCGATGCTATCCTCGGCGACGTGCGCTCGCTGACCGAGAGTGGAATTCATGGTGTGGGCGGATAACGCCAATAGACGGAGAATTGATCGATCATGGTGCGATTAGTTCCGATGACGAATGCTGAGTTTCAAGTGTACCTGGCGCTGGCGGTGGATGATTATGCGCAGGAGCATGTATTAGCGGGCAACTGGCTGCCCGAAGAAGCGCATCAGAAATCCGCGCAGGAGTTCAAGCACCTCCTGCCCGATGGTGTAGCCTCCAAAGACCAATATCTATTCTCAATCGAAGACACGCCAGCGGACCTGAAAATCGGGATGTTGTGGTTTGCAGTGACCAGCAAGGGCACACATCGGACTGCCTTCATCTACGACTTCATAATCGATGAAGCACACCGTGGACAAGGCTATGGCCGCCAGGCACTGGCCGCGCTTGACGGGCAGGCCGCGGGTATGGGCGTTGAGTCTATTTCACTCCACGTTTTCGGGCACAACCCAACCGCCATCGCCCTGTATGAAAAGATGGGCTACAGGGTGACCGACCTTCACATGGCTAAGAAAATCACCCCGTAATCTTGCGCGGGCCGCTCGGGCCAGACGGTATAATCGAGTCATGACACACCGCACATTTGTGGCTATCATCGCGCTCGTGATTGCGTTAAGCGCCGCCACCCCGATCGGTCGCGCTGACCCTCAAGACGATTTCTTCGTCTATCTGCCGCTTGTCAGCAGCACCAGACTCAATCCGTTGCATACCGGCATCGCCACCTACTACTACGCCGACGGATCAGGCGCGTGCGGCTTCGATCCATCGCCCAACGATTTGATGGTGGCGGCGATGAATGCCGAAGAGTACAATCACGCCGCGTATTGCGGCGCGTACGTGCAGGTCTATGGCCGCAAGGGCACAATCACCGTTCGGATTGTCGATCTGTGCCCGGAGTGTCTGGCCGGTCACCTCGATCTGAGTTTGCAAGCGTTCGCGCTGATCGACGATGTGCCGCTGGGCCGCGTGCCGATTACGTGGCGGGTGGTCAGCCCGGCCATCTCCGGCCCGATTGCCTATCACTTCAAAGACGGCAGTAATCAATGGTGGTCGGCCGTGCAGATTCGCAATCACTGCAACCCCATCGTGAAGTTTGAGTATTGGAATGGCGGCGCGTGGATCACCGTGCCGCGCGTCGATTACAATTACTTCGTGCAGACGAATCCCGGCATGGGCGTGGGACCGTACACTTTTCGCGTGACGGATATGTATGGCAACACGCTCACCGATAGCGGCATCCCTTTCATCGAAAACGGCACGGTGAACGGAACGGGGCAGTTTCCACCGGGGCCGTAGTTGCGGCGAAACTAGAATTGGATGTCTGTATGCCATCGACACATCGGTTTACCATCTTCGCTGACTACTTCCAATTCATTGTCATGGACGAGAACTCCACTGACGATTTCTCAACGATCTGGACCGATGTAGCACTGAAACAGTTGCTGGCTGTTGGCAAAGAGGCCATTTGTCCAGGCACCTTTCGCAACGTGAATGTCGAAGTTGAGATCAAATTGGCGGATGCCGACCCTGAGATCGACCTCACGAAATATGATCATGTCGTTGAGGCATCAATTAAATTACCTTCTGGAAGACTCATAATCATGTGCTGCACAGATTATCAACCGGATGCATCCCGAATCGAACTCCCCGCCGGTGTGTATCACGTGCTTTCTTTAGCAGCCGGTATTGAGACGATCACGACGGAATGGGAACCAGCCAACGATCTGTACACTGTCTACCTATGGCCCGGGGAATACCGCCAACCAAAAATCATCAAGCAGTGGAAGAGCGATCGCACGGAACCCGATAGTTGAAGGCATACACTGCACCCTCATCGCAACGCCAGCAAGGAGATTCTCATTGCCCAATCTACTCCAACAAAAACCATGCCTCACGCTCGAAGTCGCGAAGGCCATTGCCACCGCGGCCGAAGCCGAAGCGCGCACCAACGCGTGGTCAGTATCCATCGCACTGGTCGATGACGCCGGCCGGCTGCTCTATTTCGCCCGCATGAACGATACGGCCAATTCCAGCGTCGAGGTTGCGATCGCGAAGGCCGTTCATTCGGCCAACTACCGGCGGCCGACGAAGTTTCACCAGGATCTGATCCTGGGCGGGACACTGCCGGTTTTGGGATTACGCGAAATTCTGCCCGTTGAGGGCGGCATTCCACTCATGATCGATGGCCGCGCCGTTGGCGCTATCGGGGTGAGCGGCGTGCAATCACCGCAGGACGCACAGATCGCGGCGGTGGGCGTGGCCGCGTTCGAACGCTGGCTGGCAGAATGACGAAGGAGAAACCATGCAACACTACTTGCTCATCTACGACACCGCGCCCGACTACCTGGCACGGCGCGGCCAATATCGCGACGCGCATTTGACGCTGGCGTGGCAGGCGCACGAGCGCGGCGAACTCATCCTCGGTGGCGCGCTGGGCGATCCGATCGACGGCGCGATCTTGCTGTTTCAGGGCGACTCGCCCGAGGTGGCCGCGAAGTTTGCGCGGGTCGATCCGTATGTGCTGAACGGAGTGGTGGTGCGCTGGCATGTGCGACCGTGGCTGACGGTCGTCGGCGATCAGGCGAGTACGCCCGTGCGTGTGGACGTCTGAGCGCATGAAGTCCAGACCGCGTCTCAAACGGCTGTTGCGCTGGATCATCTTACTGCTGGTCGCTGCGATCGTCGTGCTGTACATTGCTCTGCCGATCGGGCTGGGGGCGGCTGCGGTTGCGCCGCTCAAATCGGCGGTGGGCGCACCCCCGATCGGTTTTCAGGCGATCACGCTCAACACCGAGGACGGCGTATCGTTAGCGGCCTGGTATGCGCCGCCGATGAACGGCGCGGCCATCATCCTCATTCACGGCGCAGGCGGCTCGCGTGAGACCGTGCGCGGCTACGCGGAGATGCTGATACGCCATGGCTACGGCGTACTGGCGATCGATCTGCGTGGGCATGGTGAGAGCGCCAGCGCCAGCAATCGCTTTGGCTGGCAGGGCACGCGCGATGTTGGCGCGGCGGTGGCGTATCTTCAATCTCAAAGCGACGTGACATCGATCGGCGGGTTGGGCTTGTCGCTGGGCGGCGAAGTGCTACTCGGTGCCGCCTCAGCGTATCCGGTGCTCAAGGCCATCATCGCCGACGGCGCGACGCAGCGCTGCATCGAGGAACTGACCGCCCTGCCCGCCGAGCAGCCCTTGTATCGCAACTTCACCGCGCGCGTGATGTATGCCGCCGTGCAAGTCTTGACGGGCGAGACGCCGCCCAAGCCGCTGTTGGCATCCATGCAAGGCGCAACGGACACTCGGTTCTTGTTGATCGCCGCCGGAGCCGATGAACTGGAAGTCGCCTTCAACGAGTTGTTTGGCGATACCATCGGGGCGCGGGCCGCGTTGTGGGTAGCGCAGGATACGCTGCACACGGGCGCATTCAGTCAGTATCCAGACGAATACGAGCAGCGCGTGATCGAGTTTTTCAAATCGAGCGGACTTTAGCCACATCCAGAGGGAGGACAATCATGGCCGAGTTGAAAACGAAACCCACCGACCAGAGTGTCGAAGATTTTCTAAACACCATCCCCGACGAGCAGAAACGGGCGGACGCCTTCGCCGTCTCAAAGTTGATGAAACAGGTCACTCGTTCCGAGCCGCAGATGTGGGGCAGCAGCATCGTGGGCTTTGGCCGCTATCACTACAAGTATGCCAGCGGGCGCGAAGGCGACTGGCCGCTGGTCGGCTTTTCACCGCGCAAGCAAAATCTCACGCTCTACCTCATGCTGGGCGCGGGCGACTACGCCGGCCTGCTGAAGAAACTGGGCAAGCACAAGACCGGCAAAGGCTGCCTCTACATCAACCGGTTGGCCGACGTCGATCTGCCGACGCTGAAGGAACTGGTGAAGCAGTCGGTGAAGCACATGAAGGACCTGTATAAATAAAAAGTGTGTGGCTAACATCGGTTGATCGCCGGTCAAGACCTCGGAGGTTTCATGAGACGGTCAACCGCGGCACACTGGCGGGTGAAAACCTCCGAGGTCTGCGTCCGTCACTTCACCAACCGGATTTCGCCACACCCAAATAAAAATGAACCTTGACGTCGAGCAATTGAACGCCCAACTCTACGATGTCTCCGTACCCGATTGGCCCGGCGAGATCGACTTCTACCGATCGTTGATCGAGCCGATCGCGGCCACCCACGGCGCAGTTCTTGAGGTGGCCTGCGGCACGGGTCGCGTCACCCTGCAACTGGCGCGGCCCGGCGTCCGCATCACGGGCGTCGATCTATCCGCACCGATGTTGGACATCGCCCGCCGAAAGAGCGCTGGCTTTCCCAACGTGCGTTTCATCGAAGACGACATGCGCACCTTCGATCTGGGCGAGACGTTTCAACTGATCATCCTGCCCGGTCACTCGTTCCAGTTTATGCTGACGCCTGAAGATCAACTGGCTTGCCTCGCCAACCTCAAGCGCCACCTCGCACCCGGTGGCACGCTCGTCATCCATCTCGATCATCAAAGCGTCGATTGGCTGGGCGGGTTGTTGACTGGCCAGGGCGGTGTGTTTGAAGCGGACGACGAACGCCTCCATCCAGCCTCCGGGCGACGCTATCGTCCCTCGCGCGCGTGGGTGTTTGCGCCATCGACGCAGACCGCCACGGCAACTACGATCTGGGAAGAACTCGACGACAAAGGCACGATCATTAACCGTTGGGAACGTGCGCCCGTGCCGCTGCACTGCGTCTTCCGCTTCGAGATGGAGCACCTGCTGGCCCGCGCCGGTCTTGAAGTGCAGGCCGTCTACGGCGACTTCTTCCGCTACGTACTGACCGATCAATCGGAGGATATGATCTGGGTGGCGCGTCCGGCCGCCGAATAAAGAAGATGAGGTACAATAACCTCATCCGCCCTCGATTCGCTTAGCCAGCGAATCTGCCGGAAATTCCTCGCAGGAGACAACGTCATGCCGTACATGCCGACGAATCATAGCGACGTCCCGATTCGCCTGTTCAAGTCCGATTTTCTGGAGTTCTTCACGCACATCCATCCGGGTGTGGTGCTGTTGATCTGGCTGCCGATCGCGCTGTGGCATCTGTCGCGCCCGATCGTCTCCGCCGCTGGCGGCGCCTTATCAATCGCCCAGATCGTGGTGGCCTTTGTGATCGGCGTCATCGTCTGGTCGTTCACCGAGTACACCCTGCATCGCTTCGTCTTCCACTTCGAGCCGAAACAGAACCATCCCACGGTAGAGCGACTGATCTTCCTGTTCCACGGCATCCATCACGTGCAGCCGCAGATCAAGACGCGGCTGGTCATGCCGCCCATCGTGACGGTGCCGCTGGCGCTGGCCTTCTATCAGTTGTACGCGATCGTCGTGGGCAACTGGCTCGCCGCGTCGCAGTGGGTCGATGCGCTGTTCGCGGGCTTCATCGTGGGCTACGTCTGCTACGACATGATCCACTACGCCACGCACCATTGGCCGATGCGGTCGGGCGTGTTGAAGGCGTTGAAGCGCTATCACATGCTGCACCACTACAAGACGCCCAACGAGCGCTTCGGCGTTAGTTCACCGTCGTGGGATGTGGTCTTCGGCACTCTGCCCGACGACACGCCCAAGGCTCGGCCCGAACCGGCGGCGTAAGCGCCTCACCCCCGGCCCCTCTCCTGAGAACAAGCAGCCGTTCTCAGGAGAGGGGTGCAACTGCTCCCCTTCTCCCAGAATCGTCTTTTTGATTCTGGGAGAAGGGGTTGGGGGATGAGGCCCCTACTTCTTACCATTCATCAGCGCCGCTTGCAGCGCGGCGTGCGCCTCGCGTTCGAGGTCGTGAATCCTCAGCACGTGATCGCGTAAGCTTTCGCGCAGGGCCGTGACTTCTGCTGCCGTCAACGGGAAGTGCTTGTCCATCTCTTTGCGAATCGCGCTCAACCGCTGCGAGATTTGCTGTCGCTCCGCCAGTGATGTACCGCCCTGCTCCACGAACAACATTTGCCGCTTCCGCAGCAACTCGCGCGCTTCTTTGAAGGGTGCGACCTCATCGGGCAACAGGGCGCAGGCAAGTTGATTCCACGCCCGCCCACTGCCTCGAAACAACTGTGCCGCTTCTTTCAACGCAGGCTTGTTCAGAATCACGCTCGCTTCGTCGAGGAAGTCCGCGTACACATCGCGTTCGGCCTGCTCATGTCCCGGACATAGCCCGATGCGCTCAAACGTCGAGGTCAACCCCGCATACATCTTTGCACCCGCCGGAAATTCACGTTCCCAACTGTATTTCAACATCGGTTTGATCAACGCGTCGGCCCACCGCTGAAGAGCCGCAAAACCAAAACTGTTTTTCGCGCTCGCCACGGGCGCTTCGACGTAGCGCTTGAGGCAGTCCCAGATGCCTTGTTGCACGGCCACGGGCAGCTTATCGAGATCGGGCGGATCGATCGTGAGCAGCTTGAACTTATCTTTCTTGATGCGCGATCGGGCTGCGGCCAGTTCATCGGGCGTGACCGTCAACGCCACGCGCGATCGATCCGCTATCGAGACGCGATCGGCCTCGTAGCCGTAGATCACGATCGGGTTGGCCCCCCACCAGCCTTGATCGTAAGTCAGGCCGTTGTATGGCAGCAAGAAAATATCCAGCCACGCGATGACGGGTTCGCCGTTCTCCAGCGCATCGATCAGGTTCTTTACGCCCTTCGCCGCGTTGGTCGTCTGCATCACGTGTTGCACCGTGCCCAATCGCACCAGCAGCGTGTCCAGCGGATCGAAGGTATTGCGCGTGAGGATGGCGACGTGCGGATCGTAGCCTTCGTAAGCGAAGTTGAAGTAACCCATCAGCAGGCCGCCGCCGACGCCCATCAACAGCGCTTCGCTGAGCGGCTGCCCGGTGTGCGGCGCTTTCACCCCGCGATACGCCAGCACATTGTGAACGCTGCCCGTCTCCCAGTGACAGCCCCCAAAGTGGCGATATTTCGCTAAAGTCGGCATGCATGTCTCCTTGTTCGTTGGCTTGCAGTGATTGTAGCCCAACTTTCACGCGCCGCGCGAAAAAAGAGACATAGGCGGCAGAACCTTTCGGTGTTGCCAGCCGTGTATCCGTTGCTCATTCGTTGACACGAACCGGCGCAATGTGCGATACTGTGGCGCACCACACGACGCTCGATTGCCAGGGGAGGCCGCATGCTCGACACACTCTTTGCGCCGCGCGGCATTGCCGTCATCGGCGCCAGCCGCGACCGCACCAAATTGGGTTACGGCGTGGCGCGCAACCTCGTCGCTTCAAACTACAACGGCGCGATCCACCTCATCAACCCCAACGCCGATCGCATTCTGGGCCAGCACTGCTATCCGTCGATCGAGGCCGCGCCTGATCCAATCGATCTCGTCGTCGTGATCGTGCCCGCGCCGCTGGTGCCGCACACTATCGATGCCTGCGGGCGGCGCGGCATTCGCTGGGCCATCATCGTGTCCGGCGGCTTCCGTGAAACCGATCGGGCCGGCGCAGAACTTGAGGAACAGATCGTCGCCATTGCCCGTCGCCACGATATGCGGCTGATCGGGCCGAACTGCATCGGCCTCATCGACACCCACGTGCCGTTCAACACCACCTTCATCAAGAGCGTGCCCAATCGGGGCGAGATCGCCTTTGTATCGCAATCGGGCGCGATTTGTCAGGCCGTCATCGACTGGGGCACCGGCATGGGCTTTGGCTTTTCGCGCATCGCCTCGCTGGGCAATCAAGCCGATCTATCCGAGGCGGAGGTCCTCACCGCGTTGGCGTCCGATCCGAACACGCGCGTGATCACCATGTATCTGGAAGGCGTAAAAGACGGGGCGCAGTTCAAGCAGGCGGCGAGTGAGGCAGCGCGTGACAAATCGATCGTGGCACTAAAGGTAGGCCGTACGGCCGCAGGCAAGCGGGCGGTCACGTCACACACCGGCGCACTGGCCGGCCAGGAAACCGCCTACGACGTGGTCTTCGATCGCTACGGGATTCTGCGCGCCAGCAGCACGGAAGAACTCTTCGATTGGGCGCGGGCCCTGGCCTGGTGTCCGCCCCTGCGAGGCGATCGGGTGGCGGTGCTGACTAATGCGGGCGGGCCGGGCATTCTGGCGGTCGATGCGCTGGAGGCTAACGGCCTGCGGCTGGCCGACTTATCCGATGAGACTGTGGCCGCCTTACGATCGTTCTTATTGCCGCATGCATCCTTTCACAACCCGATCGATATGCTGGCTTCCGCCGGGCCGACTGAGTATGCGGCGGCCCTACAGGTGCTGGTAGCCGACGAGCAAATCGATGCGGTGCTGGTGATCAGTGTGCCGCCGCCGATCGAAGATCCCACGCCGGTGGCCGAGGCGATTGCGGTGGCGGCGAAAGATGCGCCCAAACCCGTGGTCGTAGCCGTGATGGGCGAAGCGACGGTGGGGCTGGCGTTGAAAGTGCTGCGCGCTTTTCGCCTGACCGATTACCGTTTCCCAGAACGGGCCGCCTCGGCGCTGGGCGCGTTGTGGCGCAATGCGCAGTGGCGAGCGCGGCCGGCCGACCAACCGACAATCTTTACGGACGTCGATCGCGACCTGGCAGCGCAACGGCTCGCTTCAGCGCGCAGTGAATGGTTAACGGGCACATTGGCCGCCAGCGTGCTGCAGGCGTATGGCATTACCGGCCTGCGCGAGGCGGTCGTGACCTCGGCCGAAGCAGCCGTGCAGTGGGCAGAGCAAGTCGGTTATCCGATCGTGTTGAAAATCGCTTCGCCTCAGATTCCGCACAAGTCAGACATCGGTGGCGTGGCGCTCGATCTGAATGATGCGTCTGCCGTGCGGGCAGCCTTCGAGCAGATCCTGACGAATGCGCGGCGCGCGGTTCCGGACGCGCAGATCGACGGGGTAACGATTCAGCCGATGCTGCGCGCCGGACACGAAGTGATTGTTGGCGCCGTGCGTGACGCGCAGTTTGGGCCGTTGATCATGTTTGGCGCGGGCGGCGTGGCCGTCGAGGGCAAGCGCGATGTGGCGTTTGGCCTCGCGCCGCTCTCGCGCGCCGCCGCGGAGACGTTGATCGACGCGACGTTTGCCGGCAAACAGCTGCGCGGCTTCCGCGGATCGCTGCCAGCCGATCGGGCCGCCGTGATCGATCGGGTCTTGAGGCTGGCGCAGTTCATCGCAGATTTTCCGCAGGTAATCGAGGTCGAAATCAATCCGCTGCATGTGTTGCGCGACGGCGCGGCGGCCATTGATGTCCGGCTAAAAGTGCTGCGTGACGAGTGAGCGGGGCCGACCGGTTCAGGCAGTGATTCATGCTCACTTCGTCGGTCCCGTGGTAAACTCTGTTTACCACGGGAAATACCGGGCCGCAGTGGGCGTTTGTAGAAGGCGGTGGGGCTGGTGGTGAGTTTATTCCATTGGAGATTCCATGACAATTGACCGGGCGCTGCAAGCCACCTCGCGCCGCTTGACCATCACGCTCTTCATCGGGCAGGGGTTGGCGCTGGCCGCGCTGTTTACGACCATCTCGATTTCCAGCATCGCGGGTGTGCAGCTGGCGGGGACTGAACGCGTGGCCGGTTGGCCGTCGACCGCCACACTGATCGGCGGGTCGTTGGCCGCTTATCCGGCGGGCCGCATCATGGGACGCTTTGGCCGCCGCATTGGCCTGTCCATCGGTTACGCCGTCGGCATCGTCGGCGGGCTGCTGGCCGGCGCGGCGCTGATGGCTCAATCGTTTCCGCTGTTCCTCGTCTCGATGGTATTGCTGGGCGCGGCTCGTGCCGCGTCTGATCAGGCTCGCTACGCTGCCGCCGATGTCTCACCCGCACATTTGCGCGCCCGCGCCGTCAGCATGATCGTGTTCGCGGGCACCATCGGCGCGGTCTTCGGCCCGCTGATCACGCCGATCGCAGGCCGTTTATCTGAGTCATTGGGTTACGATAAGTTAGTCGGGCCGTGGTTCATCAACGCCGCGTTGTTTGTCATCACGTTAATCTTTATCAACTTCTTTTTGCGGCCCGATCCCAAAGAGATCGCAACCCGGATTTCAACGGCGGAGACTGCCAATCAGCCGATTGAGCCGCTCACCCCGGCGCGCTCGTTTGGGCAGGTGCTGCGCGATCCGGCCGTGCGCGTGGCGTTGATTGCGTTGGGTCTGGCCCAGACGACGATGGTCATGGTGATGAACATTACGCCGGTGCACATGACGCACTTTGAGCATGGCCTGGATGAAATCAGTTTCGTCATTTCGATGCACATTCTGGGCATGTACGGTCTGTCGCCGCTGACCGGCTGGATCAGCGACCGGTGGGGACGGCAGGCCACGATCGGGTTGGGGGCGATCATGCTGATCGGGTCGTGCCTGCTCGCGCCGACCAATCCCGATACGATTCCCCTGGCGGCCTCGCTCTTCCTGCTGGGGCTTGGCTGGAATTTCTGCTTCGTGGCGGGGTCGTCGCTGCTGACCGATCGCCTGCAAGTGAACGAGCGCGCGCGCATTCAGGGGGCGTCGGATCTGGTGGTCAGTATCGCCTCGGCCATCGGCAGTTTGAGCAGCGGTGAAATCATGGCGCGCGTGGGCTTCTCGACGGCGACCGTAATTGGAATGGGCATTTCGCTGATTGTGTTGGCGGCGGCGCTGGCGACCAACCATCGGTCTGTGCGCGCCAGCAGTGGTGCGGCCCAGCCGCAAATCGATTCCTCACTCTGATCGATCGTCTGCGTCAAGTAACTAACCCAGACATCATGAACTGCATTCACCACAAACGATGAAAGTGGCGAGACGTAGGACCACCGCGCCGCGCAGCCGCTCCACTTCCTTCAAGACGTGCCTTAGCACCTCCGGCGATTCCGCACCGTCCATCGTCGTGACGGAGAACGCTTTGCCATCGCGCTGTGCTGTAATGGTGTACACGCACAGATCGGCGCCCATCGCCTGATACAACGGTTGCAGTTGAGCAAACTCCGATTGAGCCAACAGACTTTGCAGCATCGTCAACTGATCGGCTTCGACGTGCGCTTGCTGAGTCGCGCCGCGTGTGTCGGTGAAGTCCAGCGTGCCGTCGGTGCGAATGATCAACGTCTCGTTCAGGCCCTGAATGCAGCCGCGCTTATGATAGATCGCCAGCGCGTCGGCGGGCAATCGCTCGCTGGTCGCCGTCGGTCTCGGCCTGATCGTAGGCCGTGGTGTGGCCGTGGCAGAAGGCGTGTTTGCAATCGTCGCGGCTGGCGCACTGCACGCCGTCAGCGACAATCCGATCAGAGTTGTGACAATGATGATGAGCAGAGGCGTCCCCCACGCCCGCGTATCCGGCGACGTGGATTACCGCTCTACTCTGGACTGTGATCTTTTGATAACGATCGTTCGCATAATGATGACCTTTCCTGGATCTTCCGACTTGATCGGGACTATCGTTGACCGCTCCCGCTGGATTGCCACGCTTCGCGCAGCGGAGATGCAGCGGATTTGGCAATCTGCTGCGAGCAGTAAGACCGCTAACGAACTTGAAAGTCGCTATGGGTTCCAGTGTAGCCGTCAACCGGCGGCTGCGTCATGTATCGAAAGACACATCGGACGATTGATTATGGCATGGTTGGCAAAAGGTGCAGCCCCCGCGCATCTCGCGCGGGGGCAAAAGTCCGGTGGTGATTTACTTTGTCTGCGGCCCTTTGAGCAGGTCGTCCCATTCCGGCAAGTCCGCCAGCCGTTAGTGTTGGCCGTCGTGCACAGATCGTATTGCTCGATCTGCGTGCCGTTGACGGTGACGCGCGCGAAGTCGTAGCCGCAGTAATCGCTGGAGGCGATATACTGCCAGTAGGTCAGATAGGCTGTGCCCGCGTAAATCTTGATCGATTGTTCGAGATGCGTGATCTCGCCGTACATGCCGCCCAGCCACGCGCCCCATGCGCCGCTGAGCGGGGTCACGGTATTGGGTGAGAAACTGGTGCGAATGACGTTGCGGCTCTTGACCGAGTACACCGTCCAGCCGGTGACGCCGCTCTCGAAGTTGCCGTTGGCGACTTGTGTCACCGCCGATCGATTGACGATCGGTAGATAAACAAAGTACTGGGTAGTGGGTGCGTCGCCTTCGGCGGCGGCCAACGAGGTGATCGACAACACGGCGATTAAGGCGACGAGCGCGAGTTTGCGCCCGTGTCAGTTCAAGAAATGCGGTTCGGTGTTCATGTCTTCCTCCGGTGACTTGAGTGAGTTTGTTGGACTACAGTGTAGCCGTCAACCGGGGAGACTGTCATGCACCGAAAGATACATTGCGGGGTTGATTCACGAGGATCAGCGGTGGTTTGCATCTGGCGTGTGTCGCCCATAACCCGCCAATAAACCGCGAAGACGCGCAGGCGCGCAGAAAGACCGTGCGCCTGAGCGTCTTCGCGGCGAGAGCCATTATCACCGCCGACCAAGGTCAATCAAACAACCGATCGACCGCCTCGGCCAGTTCGGCCAGATTGCTGACGCGGTGCACGGCGTGACACAACGGCGCGTAGTGCAGCATGTCGCTGTCGCCGGTGCGCCACTGCGCGGGATGTTCGGGGTTGAACCACAGCACGCGTCGGGCGCGGCGTTTGATCTGATCGATCAGATCGAGGCGCGGATCGTTGTAGTTGTTGCGCCCGTCGCCCAGGAAGATGACCGTCGTGCGGCGATCGATCGTGTCAAAGTGATCATGCGTGAATTCGGCCAGCGACGCGCCCAGGTCGGTGTTGTAATAGCCGGGCGGGATGCGCTCCAGCACGTCTTGCACCACTTCCCGCGCGCGGCCGTGCTCAAATTCGTGCGTCAAATCGTGAAGGTGGTTGATGAAGGCAAACGAGCGCGCCCGCGCGATCTGATCGCTCAGTTCGTACATCAAGCGCACCATGAACTCAGCCACGGGCCGCATCGACGTGGACACATCGGCGATCAAGACGAGTTTGGGCTTCAGCATTTTGTGCTTGTACTTCAGCGTGATGGGGATGCCGCCGTATTGCAGATTGGCGCGCAGCGTGGCCTTGGGATCGAGCGTGCCGTCTTTGCCACGTTTTTGCCGCAAGGCCGCCCTGCTCCGCAACTGCGCGGCCAGGCGCGCCACTTGATGACGCAGTTCATCGCGCTCTTGCTCGCTGAGCGACTCAAACGGGCGATGCATCAGATCGTCCAGCGGCTCGCGCTTCTCGTATTGCTTCGCCATGTTCTCGGCGATCTGCTGGCCGACGAAGTCCTCGACCTGCTCTTGCAGCGCTTCAGCGTTGGCCTCGATCGCGTCGCGCATTTGCTGGCGGGTGGCGTTATCCATGCCTAGCGCGGCGAGCAGTTGCATCAACTCACTGATGGCCTGCTCCAGGTCTTGCATGCCCAGTTGCTGCAACATGCGGCGCGTCAGCCATGGCTGTTGATAGGGCTGATTTGCATTTTGCAGGCCCGCCTGCTGCCCAAGTTGTTGCAGTTCTTCTTTGCTGAGCGGGCGGCCTTCCATCAGACGGCGCATCAACTCGGCCTGGAGTTCACGCAGGATCTGCTTCAGCGCATCGCGCAGGAGTTGTTGATCGTCCTCGGACAATCCCTCCATGCCGTTCATCATCGGCGGCTGGCCGGAGCCGAAGAACAACGGAAACAACTTATCAAACGTGGGAGCGTCTTTGGCTTCTTTGACCAGCGTGGTCTTCAACGACACGCGAAAGACTTCGCGGTCTTCCACGCCCAGCGCATCGATGGCATACACGGCATCCTGGCTTTCGGCCAGCGAGATGCGCACGCCGGAAGCGCGCAGGGCCGTAATGAAGTGAACGATGCGGGTGTCCATGTTAGTAGGATAGTTCGATAGTCACGTAGTTGATTGGTAATTGGTGATTGGCAACTGGTTGACCGGTTGGCTGATTACCGATTGACCAATTACCGGCCTTTTCGCCGCCGCTGATCGTTATACGAATTGTAGCGATCGAGATCGGCGGGGCCGGCCGATCGGCCGCCTTCGATACCGCCTCTGGCGCGCTGCACGTCCGATTCGTGCTTGAGCAGGACGGTCAACGTGTTGTTCAGCGTCGCCTCGTCCATGTGATCGGCGTTAAGCGCGACGAGCGCTTTGGCCCAATCGAGCGTTTCGCTGACGCTGGGACTCTTCTTCAAGTCCATGCCACGCAACCGCTGCACGATCTGCACGGCCTGCTGGGCCAACTTGAAATTCAGATCGGGCACCTTCAGCCGCACGATGTTGAGTTCCTGCTCCATCGACGGGTAATCGACGAAAAGATAAAGACAGCGGCGCTTGAGGGCTTCGCTCAACTCGCGCGTGTTGTTGCTGGTGAGCAAAACGAGTGGTTGATGTTTGGCTTTGATCGTGCCGAGTTCGGGCACACTGACTTGAAAGTCACTCAGAATTTCGAGGAGAAACGCTTCAAACTCCGTGTCCGATCGATCGATCTCGTCGATCAAGAGCACGACAGGGTTGTCGCTCGTGAGGGCGCGCAGGAGCGGTCGGGGCAAGAGAAACCGCTCGGAAAAGAAAACATCTTCTTCGGCCGCTAATCGATCGGCCGCGGCGCTCAGCGTCTCGGCTTCGCTCAGTAGTTGCGAGAGTTTATCGCGCAGCAGCTGCGTGTACAACATCTGCTTGGCGTATTCCCATTCGTAGAGCGCCTTGGTCTCGTCGAGACCTTCATAGCATTGCAGGCGGATCAACTCGCGGCCGGTGGCGCCCGCCCACGCTTTGGCGAGCTCGGTTTTGCCCACGCCCGCCGGACCCTCTGCGAGGACAGGTTTATTCAATCGCTCGGCCAGAAACAGCACCGTCGCGATTTCATCGGTGGCGATGTATTGCTGATCGCCAAGACAATCTTGCACTTCGCGCTTATCTTTGAACATGCCTGGCTGCCTGAGGGGAAAATCGGAGCGCCGACGTGAGTAGCCAGCATCGGCGCCCCGTAAAGTGATTGTACCTGATGGCCGGAATCGCGCCACGATCGAACCATCAGGACGATCGAGCGTCACGTGGCTGGCGGCTTCAACACCCGCAGCGCGCGCAGTGTGACCCATTTGTTGGGCTGTTTCTTCGGTCCAAAGTTGACCCACGTCTTGCCGGTATAATCGTAGTCCAACGACCAGCGGCCTTGATCATCTTGCTTCTCACGGATGAGCTGCACGGCGTTCTTCAAGCGCCGATCGTGCCCATAACCCAGCGCCACCAGCGCCTCGACGTTTTGTAGTAGATCGGTGACGTAGAAAACAGGGAAGCCGAACTTCCACCAGTTGCCGCTGGGTTTGGCGGCGTAGCCGCTCGGGTAAGCGGCTGTCGCCGGATCAGGTTCAAGCAGAAATTCAGCGCCCTGTTTGATCGCGCGCTTGATCAACGGCGTGCGTGCTTTCGCAGGCCAGTTGCCAAAGGCCAACATGACTTTGACTGCGCCCCACGCACACGGCAGTTTGTTGTTCGAGCCGCAGGCAAAGTTTGGGCCGCACTTGCCCGCGTAGTAACGCATAGCGGCGTGTTTGTCGGCCGGCGGCGCGACGCCCTCGCCCGTCACGCTGCGGGCCATCCACTCATAGGCTGTTTTCAAGCGCGGATCATCATAGCCCAGCTCGACCAACGCCCAACACAGATTGCCCTGCAAACAATCGGCGGTGCCAGAGGGCGCACCCGATGCCGAGAACTGCCCGCCCTCGGTCAAGGCTTGATCGAGCACGTAGGCGCACGCGTGCGCGATGCGCTCGTCTTCGGCGATCGACGCGCCCAGCTGCGCGAGCAGGACGATCGACCAGACGGTGGATTGATACTTGGGGAGATAACCCGGGCCGGGTTCCGCCCAATAACCCGCTGGGTCCATCTTCGCCAATACGGCCGCGATCGGCCCGTCACGGTGCGCGGCTTTTCGAGCGGTGCGTAGTTCAGCGTCGCCGTCGACGCAATCTAGCAAATCGCGCAACGCGAGGTATCGCACCCCCGGCGATTCAGGTTCCAACAGCCATGCGACAGAGTCAGTGTTAGGTCGAGTGTGGTGTGCCACGCGTCGCCTCCACAAAGGTATGGACAAAACGTTCACCGCCAGGCACGCGCGCAATTGCTGGTCAATCTCTGCAACTTCTGCGTCCCGGCGGTGAAATACCGGATTGTTCAGTGATGGTTTAGTTTAACGCATGTTTCAGCGCGCGTCGAATCTCGGTTTCACCGGGCGGATACAGAAACGCGCACTGGCCGTTGATGAAGACGCCGGTGGCGATGCCATATTGTTGAATCGCCGCACGATCATCGGTGTTGATGTCGTGCACCGCAACCCTGTCGCCCAGTTCTTTGGCCGCGTGCAGCAGGCAGTTGTGCGACTTCACCCAGAACGGGCACTGGCTGTTCCAGAACACATCGATCGTCGTCTTGCCAAACAGTTCGATCGGCGCGTAATGGCGCGGGATGAATTGCGGCATGTCCACGTCACGCCACGCCTTGAACATCAGCCACGCATTGTCTTGCTCGGCCGCGCACACGAAGCCGTGCTCCACAAAAAAACCGGCGGGCATGAAGAGTGAATCGGGATAGGCAATGACGGCCAACCCGTTAGTATGCTCGTGATTCTTCTCTTCGCAGGCTCTGAGCAGTTCCGAGCCGACGCCGTGCCAGCGCTGTTTCGGCTCGACGAACATGCAATCGATGAAAGTGAGATTGGCACCGGTCACCGGTTTGGGCGCGTGCTCGATCGGGATGTACTCCAGGTGGCCGACCGGTAGCGTGCCTTCATAGGCGACCAGGATGCGCACGCCACGAAAGATCGTGTTGTAGTTCCAGAAGCGCTTGGCGTCTTTAGCCTGGCCTAGCTGCTTGAAGGCCACTTCCCGATCGGACTCACAGTCTTTGGAGAAATCGTAGTTCAAGCACAACAGCGTCTGCTCTTCGGTATCCTGAAATTCAAAGACTTGCATGGCCGCCTCCTGAGAAAGACCTCGCAGGTTCCCGGGCGCAGACGCGCCCAATGAAAGAACAAGCACCCGCGAGGTCCGATGAGCCTACACGCTCTCCGGTTGAGCCGCGTGCATCAGCGCAAAGTCGCCGACCTTAGGCTGGGCCAGCCGCCAGTAATCGGACATGGCGATCTTCAGTGTGGCCCGGTGCGAGCCGGCCTGAAAAACGATGGTCGGCTGTTCGGCCAGGGTGCAATCCAGATAGACCGGCACGTGATACAGGTTGCCCAGCGGCGGCATGGCGCCCACGTCACAATCGGGGAAGAGCCGGGCAAACTCGGCCTCGCGCGCCCGGCGAACATCTGTGGCGCCCAGCATCACGCGCACGCGATCCAGATCTACCAGGGACGGCGCGGGCAGCACCAGCATGACCAGCTGGCCGTCGGCCCAGGCGATGAAGACCTTGGCGACGTGCAGACCCTTCTCATGCAGCGCGGCAGCCACCTCTTGAATCGTGAAGGCCTGCCGATGTTCCCGGGCTTCGTAATACACGCGATTTTCAATGAGATACTGTTCAAGTCGATCGAGACACGTCTCCATGCGCTACCTCCTTACGACAAACAAAAAGCCGATCGTCCCCGGATCTCTCCGGCGATTCGATCGGCTTATGGGCTACGCCATGCGCCCTCCTGCTACTGGAACGCACTCTCAGCTAAACTGTCGGCAACATTCCCCTCTATGTCCTGGCTGTTTTCAGTATAGCACTATTTTTCCAGATGCAACGATCATTTTTTGTAACAAATATCTGGCGGGTACAGGCGCTGAACTGGCCAGACGATTTTGATTTTCCGGCCTCGTCGTGCTAGACTGGCGCGGGAGCGGATGGGTGGCTTTCAGCGGATGGCTGCGCCAAACGGATGAACGGATGGCCGTCGCCGCAGTCCGCGTGAGCGGACTTGATACTATTGCCGTCGGATTCATCCGATGGCGATGCTGGCGGCGCAGTTTGGATTTTCCGCCCCGCCGTGCCAGACTGGCGCGGAAGCGGATGGGTGACTTTCAGCGGATGGCTGCGCCAAACGGATGAACGGATGGCCGCCACCGCAGTCCGCGTGAGCGGACTTGCTACTATTAGCCGTCGGATTCATCCGATGGCGATGCGGCCTGTGCGGATGCGGGCGAGGAGCGAGGTGTGTAGGCGCGTCTTCAGATCATTGCTAAGACAACAGATGAAGTGCCTTATCGAATTGTTTAACTGATTCGATTTGTCTTTTGCCCGCGTCCAACATCTTGATCAACCCAAGACCTTGCGCGAATGCCTCGCCCTTACCAAAGATCACGCGGCCCATGAATGACCTTCATGGACCGCGTGAAGTGCCTCACCCCCGGCCCCTCTCCCGAAATCAAAGAAGCCGATTTCGGGAGAGGGGAGCAAATCCTCCCCCTGTTCGGACGCTTCTGCCGAACGGGGGGAGTTAGAGGGGGGTGCCTTACTTCCCAATGCTCAACAACCGTCCATCACTCCGCCCGAACACCTCCGGGAAGTAGAACTCACTCGCCACCGTCGGGATGACCTTGTAGTCGCCGGGCAGCGTGGCGCGCATCGTGTACGAATATTCGTACGTGCCGCGGCCCAGATAATCCGCGAACAGCACCACCTTCTCATCGCGCAGTTCGCTGCGACTGTACCAGTTCCACCACCACCACCACGGGCTGTAGAACGCGTCGCCCCGCTCGGAATAACGCGGCTGACTGATCAACGTCGGGTCTTGATCGAGCATGCTCGTCGTCGCCAGACCCCGATCGATTGCCTCGGCCCCGGCGGGCAGCGGATCTTCCACGACCAGATAGTACAGATCGTTGGGGGCGACGATGGTCAGATCGACGCGGATCACGTCGCCCAACTTGGCCTGCGTCACTTCGGGGCACTTCGCCCGATCGGCTTCCTGGCACGACGCCAGCGTGTACCGGCGCGACACGATCACGCCGCGATCGACGGGCTTCAACGCCTCCACCGGCTGGAAGACGCGCAGATGCGCCGTGTAGTACAACACGCCTTCGCCCGGCCCGCGTGAGAACGTCAAGCGATTCGCCTGATCGATCATCAAGTCCTTGATCGCGATCGACAACTCGATCGGCTGCTGCACCTTATCGGGTGTGAATGCGCCTTCGGATGTGGACTTGTCGTTCAGGAACAACGCATAATCATAGTTGGGCTTCAACTCGCCCGTGACCTTCATCCAATCGGTCAAACCGATCAGCGCCCAGGCGGTTTCCTGCGTCGTCTCCCAGTGGCCGACCTTTCGCGCCACCATCAACCAGCGCACGATGTTGGGCGCGAGCGCATTGTTGGCATCCAGCCGCGCATACGCCGACAAAATGATGCCGGTGCTGCGCGTGTCGGTGTTCATCGACCACCAATCGTAGTTGTTCTCTTCCCAGTGCGCGCCCGTGGCGCTGAGGATGGCGGCGTTGTTCAGATCAGACAGCAGCGGCTGCACGCGATCGCTGCCCTTGCCGAAAGCCATCGCCAGATACGCTTTGGCGAAGTGGCTGAGTTTGCCGCGCTCTTCAAACAACGCATTGAGTTTATCGGCGGGCGCTTTGCTGTCTTCGCTCAACACGAACAAGAACCACGCCTGCTGATTGGCCTGCCAGTGCGCCAGTTCACTCGGCTTGTTGCTAAGGTTGTTCAACACGAATTGTTCG
>JACRBO010000266.1 GCA_016219235.1 Chloroflexota bacterium | reverse complement strand
CGCCGCCGCAGCACGCTGCGCCTGACGGCTGAAGATGTGGCTGCCGGTTATACGCTCGCATGCCAATCGGTCGTCGAGGGTGATGTCAGCGTGACCGTTCCGCCGCAGGAGAAGATCGAGCGGCGGCTGACAACCGATCGGGTGGTGGCCGACGTTCAAGTCCCGATCGGTTACGATCATCGTTCGATGCAGACGATCCAGCGGGTGGCGTTGACGTTGACGCGGCCATCGCTGGATGATCAAACCGACGACTGGAGCCGCCTCACGACGGCCTTCCGCCAGCAGGCGGGCGTCGAGCAAGTGAGCGTGTCGCTGCCGCTGCTCCGCCGGATTGGCCCAACTTTGCGCGACGGCGAGTGGAACATCGCAGCAGTATTTGAATCAACGATCAACAATCAGCCGTCAGCAATTCGCCTGATTGATCTGCGCCTGGATCACCCGGCTTTGTTCGGCCTGGCCATTGACATCGGCACGACGACGGTCTCGTGCTGGCTGGTCGATCTGCTCAGCGGCCAGGTGGTGGCACAGGCCGCCGAATACAACGACCAGATCAAGCGCGGCGAGGACGTTATCTCGCGCATCATCTACGCCGGCAAGAACGGCAGCGGCTACGAGCTGCAAGCGTTGGTGCTGGAGACGATCAACTTCCTGATCAACGCAGTCTGCGAGAAAGCCCGCGTCGATGCGCAAGACATCTTCAAAGCGGCGATCGCGGGCAACAGCACGATGGTGCACCTGCTGCTGAACATCCCTGCGTCCAGCATCCGGCTCGCGCCGTTTGTCACTACGATCAATCATGTGCCCTTGTTGACGGCAACTGACCTTGGCCTGAACATCAACCCCGAAGCCACGATCGATTGCCTGCCGGGCGTCGCCAGTTACGTGGGCGCAGACATCACGGCGGGCGTGCTGGCGTCCGGCATGGAAGACAGCGAGCAGTTGACGCTGTTCATGGACGTGGGCACCAACGGCGAGATCGTGCTGGGCAATCGCGACTGGCTGGTGACGTGCGCGTGCTCGGCCGGCCCGGCGTTTGAAGGCGCGGGCGTCGTTCACGGCATGCGGGCCACCCGCGGCGCGATCGAGGAAGTGTGGATTAACAGCGAGACGCACGAGCCGACGTATCGCGTCATCGGCAACACGAAGCCGCGCGGCATCTGCGGCAGCGGCCTGATTTCGCTGTTGTCGGAGATGTTCATCACGGGTGTGCTGGACAAGGGTGGTAATCTGAATTCGCATCTGATGCCTCACCCCCCGGCCCCCTCTCCCGAAATCGCGCGAAGCGTGCCGATTTCGGAAGAGGGGGGGCAGCGGCCGCGCGTTCGATCGGGTGAGCACGGGCTGGAGTATGTCGTGGCCTGGGCTGAAGAAACATGGCATGGTCACGACATCGTCATGACGCACGTCGATGTCGACAACCTGCTGCGGGCGAAGGCCGCCATCTACGCCGGATTCAGTGTGCTGGCCGATCGGGTGGGCGTGCCGCTCGAAAGCGTCGAGCGTTTCCTCATCGGCGGCTCGTTTGGCAAGTACATCAATGTCGAGAAGGCGGTGCAGATCGGACTGCTGCCTGATCTGCCATGGGAGCACTTCCAGTTCCTGGGCAACACCTCGGTGAAGGGCACGTATCTGGCGCTGCTCGATCGGGCGCAGCGTGAACGCATCAGCGAGATCGCGTCGCGCATGACGTATATTGAATTGTCGGCAGACAACTCGTTCTACGAAGCATTTACGTCGGCGTTGTTTCTGCCGCACACCGATCTGTCGAAGTTTCCAACGGTTGCAGAAGCGTTGACCAAATAACGAGTAACGACTAACGAGTAAACAACTGCCGTGGCGCGAATCGTTACTCATTACTCGTCACTCATTAGGAAAGGACCATCATGTACATCATCGGAGAAAACATTCACATCATTTCCGAGAAGGTGAAAGAGGCGCTGAAGGCGCGCGACGCGAAGTTCTTCCAGGAACTCGCAGTGAAACAGGTGGAAGCCGGCGCGCAGGCGTTGGACATCAATTTAGGCCCGCGCAAGGCCGACTGGCAAGAAGTCTTCCCCTGGATGGTCGACACGGTGCAGGCCGTGGTCGATGTGCCGCTGAGCTTCGACAGCACCAATCTGGCGGGCATTGAGGCGGGTTTGAAACGCATCACCAAGGCCCAGCCGATCATCAACTCCACCTCGGCGGAACCGGAACGATTGGAGAAGGTACCGCTGGTGGCGAAGCAGTACAACACCAAACTCATCGCACTGACGATGGGCAAGAGCGGCATCCCGGTGGCGTCTGACGAGCGCGTGAACATCGCGATCGAGGCGCTGATCCCCCGCATGGTCGAGATCGATTTTCCGATGACGGATTTGATCATCGATCCGCTGGTGTTGACGGTGAGCGGCTGCCAGCAGTACTGCCCGCATTTGCTGGAAGCGGTGCGCACGCTGCCCGTCGCCTGGGACCCGTCGCCGGCGATCTCGGTGGGGTTGTCGAATGTCTCCAACGCCGTGCCGAATGAGCATCGCCCCCTGATCAATCGCGTGTATCTGGCGATGCTGATGGGCGCGGGCTTGCAGATGATGATTGCGAACCCGATGGACAAAGAGCAGAACGACGTGATCCGCGTGATCGAGACGCGCGAAGTGACTTCGCCGGTGGGCGGCCTGTACCTGAAGATCGCCGATCGGGTGGCGGCGATGGAAGAGCCGCAGCCGGAAGACGCGGATATGGGCGATCCGGAGCAGGCGGCGATCTGGAAGACCGTGCAGATTCTGCTGAACAAGGTCATCTATGCTGATGGCTATCTCAATCAATAACCTTCACAACATTTATGCAAGGAGCCAGGCCATGCCAACTGTCAGAGACTTGTTGAAAGAACGGACCGAGCGGAACATCTGGTCACTGTCGCCGGATATGACCGTGTTGGAGGCGTTGCGGGCCATGTCCGATCACAACGTCGGCGCGATGCCGGTACTCGAAGAGGGGTGTCTGCTCGGGGTGTTCTCCGAACGTGACTACGCGCGCAAGATCGTGCTCAAGGGCCGGCAGTCCAACGAGACGCCGGTGCGCGAGGTGATGTCGACCGATGTCGTGACCGTGGGGCTGGACGAAACGCTCGAGAACTGCCTGCGCCTCATGAGCGAGAAGCATATCCGTCACTTGCCCGTCGTCGAGGATTGCAAGCTGGTGGGGCATTTCTCCATCCGCGACCTGATGCAGTGGATGATCGACACGCAGAAACTCCAGATCAACCATTTGCAGGACTATATCGAGGGCGGGGGTTACGGGCGATAGTAATCGCCGGGCGATAGCCTCACCCCGCGTAGCGCCCCTCTCCTGAAATCGTCCTTCGACTTCGCGTTGCTTCGCTCACGCGCAGCGTGCGATTTCAGGAGAGGGGAGCATTAAAATCGGTGACATTTAGCACTAATTGTGCTAAGCGGCCCGGGCTTATACTGGATTCAGACTCTTTTACCGGGAGGATGTTATGCCCCTGTTTACCCCTGCCCGCCGTTGGCAACCGCCATACTACGGCTTCAAACGCGAGAAGGCCAGCCGCCGCGCCCTGGCCGCGACCGAGCGCGTGATCAAAGGCGCGCTGTTCGGCTGCCGCATGTGCGGCAACTGCCTGTTGCAGGAGACGGCCTTCGTCTGCTCGATGGAGTGCCCTAAGGGCGCGCGCAACGGCCCGTGCGGCGGCTCGACCGAAGCGCACTGCTACGTCGATCCGACGCGGCCCTGCATCTGGTACAAGATCTACGAACGCGCCGAGAAGCTGGGCCGCACGGAGAAATTGCTGGAAGTGCTGCCGCCGCTCGATTGGGACAAGGTCGGCACGGAAACGTGGGGCGACGTCTGGAAGCAGATCGACAAGGTGGGCGTCAAGAAATTCTTCAGCGGTTTGATG
>JACRBO010000249.1 GCA_016219235.1 Chloroflexota bacterium | reverse complement strand
GGACCGCCATTAGCCCCGCCAGCAGCGATGGTAGACGGAGCCACGCTTCAGCGTCGTCGACTGCCAGCAGTGCTCTCAAAACCAGATGATAGAGCGGGGTGACTGGCTCACAAATCGAAGTAAACAGCTTGTCCAGCGGTAAGCGGGCGAACCAGATGCTGGCGCCTTCGTCGATCCACAGCGACTGATTGAAACGGAGCAAAGTAAAGAGGCCGGCAATGACCAGCGCAAGAACGACTGCGGCCGGGGGGTGTCTGCCTTTTTCCAGTAGTTTCATAGCCCAACCCGTACCGCTAACGCCATCAGCAACCAGGGAAGAAAAGCCGCCTTGGAACCCCAGAGTGGAGCATCGAATATGCCGTGTACAAACATTGCAACCAGACCGCCCAACGCGCCTGCGGCTAACGCCCAATCGAGCGCCGCTGCCCGTTTTCGCAAGACCTGTGCCAGCAGGACAACCGTATTGATCGACAGCGCCAAGTAAGCGATTAAGCCCGGCAGACCCAGATCCAGCCCGATCTGGATAAACAGGTTGTGTGCGTTCATGCCCTGGATGTCTGAGCCGATCGTGAACAATGGATACAGGACTGGAATCACTCGATCGAAAGTGCCAATCCCAATTCCGGTGAAAGGAAAATCGCTGAGTGCATATAAGCCCCGGCTCCACAGTTCCAAGCGTCCATCCAGCCCATTCAATAAATCGCCGGACGATAATTCTTCCAACACTACTCGCGGACCGATGAAATACAGGCTGATCGCACCAGCCAACAGACAGATCGGCAACACACGGAGCAACCTCGGCCAACGCACCAGCAGAATGATTGTCAAAGCGGCTGCTGCTGCCAGGTAGCCATTTCGGCTCCGCGTCAAAATCAATACGCCTGTCATCGCCAACGCCAATAGACCACACGCCAGCCGGAGCCAACGCCGTGACTTCCAGTCTGGACGCACGGCTAAGGCAACATACAGCGGCAAGACGACCACCAGCATACCCGCTATTCGGTTGGCGTTGATGTTGCCCGGTACTTGTGCAGTCAATTGCTGAAATACTTGATCCACGATGGGGACAGCAAACAGCTTGCCTGTGGCTAGATCGCTGATCAAAGGGGCAGTCAGGGTTAGGCCGGCGCCGTACAACAGAATCGGCCACGCGATCCATTTCGGTTGTCGCTGGGCGGGCGGCCAATTGACCAGGGCGAAATATGCTGCAATGCCAAAGACTAGATAGCTGATGGCGTCCCATGAAGCGGCTTTGTCGGCCGAGGCCCAATAATTCACCGGCAGCCACACGAGCAGTAAGAGCAATGGCCAGTCTAATGGGGTACGTTGCGTGAATCTTTTGTAGGCAGCCAGACGGAGCGGCCAACCCAGCGCCAGGCCAGCCACAAGTAGCATGCGATAGAAACTGGTCGTGGGTTGCAGAATTGCGGGCAGAAAGCGAGGGGGTATAGCCACCACGATACCGATCGCCGCCACCCAGAACGGCTCCAGCCACGCGAGGCGTTGAGCCGCGCGTCGCCAGCGTGGTGTAGAGTTGGCGGGCGGTTGATTCAACTCAGCAATCACAGACGGTGCTCCTGATCGCGGGCCAGCTAAAACAAAACCTTGCGAGAGCGTCTGTGGTCTCGCAAGGTCATGTACAGCTGGGGGTAAGGGAGTCGAACCCCTCCATACAGATCCAGAGTCTGCTGTCCTGCCAGCTAGACGAACCCCCAAACTTAAAGCGATGCGCGGTTAGCGCGGCCCGTATTTTATCACGCGCCCACGACTTCCGCAAGGGCGAAACCGATTCTCGATCTAGTCGCCGTAACGCCGCACGATCGCATCGACTGCTCCGCCGTAGCCTTCACCAAACAGATTCAAGTGATTGAGCAGATGATACAGGTTGTACAGGTCGCGCCGATCGGCATAGCCGCGATCCACCGGCCACGCCTCGTTGTACGCTGCATAGAAGCGCGCCCCAAAGCCGCCAAACAATTCCGTAAACGCAATCTCGGCTTCGCGATCGCCATAGTACACCGCCGGATCGATCAACACCGGTTGACCGATCGTATCGATCAGATAGTTGCCGCCCCACAAATCGCCATGCAAGAGCGACGGCGTTACCACCGCTGGATCGATCCACCGATCGAGATTCGCCAACACTCGATCGAGCCGCCGCGCCCGATCGGGCGGGAGATGGCCGCGCGCTTGCGCTACCTTCGCTTGCTCGCCCAAACGTCGATCGCGGAAGAACTCCAGCCAGGACTCAGTCGGGGTGTTGATCTGCGGCGTCGCGCCGAGGTAGTTGTCGTGATCCAGCCCGTACGCTGCGCCGATCGATCGGTGCTGTTGCGCCAGGCCGCGCCCCAAATCTTCGGCGGCAGCGGATTTATTCACGCCCGGCTCGATCCACTCCAGCACCAGGGCCGGGGGTTGATCGATCACGGTGATCACGCGCGGCACACGCAGCGCCTGCGCAGTCGCCAGCAAGTGCAGACCCCGCGCCTCAACTTCGAACAAGTGGGGCTGAGGCTGCGGATTCCATTTGATGAAGTGACGCTGACCGGACGTGGTTTCGATCCGCCACGCAGCGTTGATGTCGCCGCCGCTCACGGGCTGAGCGATGCGGACATCACCCATGTGCGGGCTAAGGGCGCGCTGTAGATCGGCGGGGAGCATTAGAGTGCGTGCTGTTCGCGGATGTGTTTCAGCAGACCCTGCGAGCCTAACCGGGCTAACTCGTACACCAACTCGAAGCGCCCATCGTAGTAGGGGTCGGGGACATCGCGCACGTTGATGTCGGCGGCGTAATCGAGCAAGCGCGACACTTTGCCTTGATCGATCGGCCATGAGCGCAGGTCTGACAGATTTTCGCTGTCCATCGCGACGACGTAATCGGCATGATCGAGCATGTCTTGCGACACTTGCTTGGCGACCAGCCCGTTGGGATCGATGCCGTGGCGCGATAGCACTTCGCGCGTGCCGCGATGCACGCGCTCGCCCGCGTGCCAGCTGCCCGTGCCCGCCGACTGAATGTCGAAACGATCGCGCAAATTGTGCTTGTCGACCAATTCGCGAAAGACCGCTTCCGCCATTGGCGAGCGGCAGATGTTGCCCAGACACACAAATAACACTTTGACTTTGCCATTCGGCGTAGACGAGGCCATGTAAATCCTTGGTGCTGAAAAAGTTGGAACGCCGACAACCGCCGGCGTATGATAGCGCATATGAGTTGCCGGGTAGCCGCTAGATGGCTTGTTCCAGCGCCCACAGCCGCATAAACTGTTCGGCCGCTTCGCTGCCGCGACCCTGCGCCAGCCGTTTGGCGTTTGCCAGTTCGAAGTCGTGGTGCAGGTCTTGCAACAGTTGCAGCTGTGCCCGGGCCGGCTCCACTGAAAACAGCGCGACCAGCAGGCCGGCCTGACCCGGCACAAAACACAGCCACCGCCCAGTGTCGATCTCGCTGGTGCGGATGCGGGTCGTGACATCGCGGGCGGCCTGCTGGGCAGCGATGATCGGCGTGATGAACGCCGGATCAACGTTGAAGTGCGGCGAGACGGCCAGCGGCTGCCGGGTCGCCCGCTCGTACAGAGCGTAGCCCAGCAGCTGCGCGGCATTATGGCTGAGCAGCAGGCCGGTCTGGCCGGCGCTGATCGCTTTGCGCCACGCGTCGAGGTTGAGCGAGTTGATCAGCGCATCGATGATCTGACGCTGCTCGCGATAATGTGTGTAGACTGCTTCAAACTGCCGCCGGTTGATCTTGCCCAGTGAGAAGTCTTCGGCCAACGCCGTCATCTTGCGCTGGACTTCAGCCTGATAGGCGTGCGCGCCGGACAGGTCGGTGGGCAGCGCCGGGCTGGCGGGCGGTCCCTCAGTGACCGGCAGATCGGTCGGCGGTGCGTCAAAGCGCACTGCAACGTCAGGGGGCAGGGCGGGCGTGCTAACCACAGGCGGGTTGTGAGCGGCGACAGGCTGCGGCTCATTGCGGTCACCGTCATCGTCCGGCTGATCGGCATCAGCCGACTTGTTGCCCAACAGCGTGCGCAAACGACCACTGATCGATTCGGCCATAGGTGCGGATCTCTCGGTCCCCTGGATAGGAAACAGCAATACTCATTAAGTACCTTCATTGTACCTGATTTTCAGATCGGCGCGTGTCAGAAGATAGTCAATATCGGTGGCGCGAACCAGATCGAGCGGACCAGCCAGGCGGACGACAACCCACGCGAATGTGCATAGCCCCTGTTATTTGGTGTTTGACGCATAGTAGGGGCATAATACCCAAAGTTACGGTAACTCTGCAGCCGGGTTTTGATCGAATTCTTATGCGCAAACAGCATTGGTTGTGGCTGTTAATTGCTCTCGATCTGCTGTTCATCGCTGCAATCTGGTTTGATCTGACACCGCTGGTGCGCGGGCCGGATGAGTGGCGCTGGAGCCTGCGATCGACGCAAGTTTCGCCGTGGTTGATTCTGATTCCGTGTGCCATGCTGCTGGTTTATATCCGGGCGGCCAGCCACTGGTTGAAGGCGTTCAATCGCGACAAAGCGCTTCGGCTGCGCCGCTTTGAATTTGGGCTTCTCGCGTTTCTGACGCTGGCCGCGCCGCTCGTTCAAGTGGTGTTGGCCGCCGCGGTCTGGCGCTCGCCGTTGTTTGAGTTCTTCGCCAATACCGTTTCGCCTTCGGTAACGGGCTTTCACAGTGTGGCCGTCACTACGCCCAACTTACTCGATCAACTGGGGCACTATTCGGATTTCATGTCCACGCTGCCGATTCATCCGCAGC
>JACRBO010000265.1 GCA_016219235.1 Chloroflexota bacterium | reverse complement strand
GACGTTCAGAACACCCTGAAATTGGTTGATGCCAGACCGCCATCGGCTGTAAGCCGACGGCTACAAGTATCAAGCCCGCGACGCGGGCTTTCCGACTACTTGCCGTCGATTTCTAATCGATGGCACACGATGGCAACTCATGCCAACCTCGACCTCAAACTATCTCATCAACCTCACCAAACTTGCCCGCAGCGATCGGGCGCTGAGGCCGCTCGTGGTCACATACTACGCCACCACGCAGTGCAACCTCAACTGCGCCTACTGCGAATACTTTGGCGCGCGCCGCAACGCCCAGGCCGAAGCCCAACTCGATCTCGATCAGGCTGTGCGCGTCCTGCGTGTGATCCGTTCCGGCATCGATCGGCTCATCGTAACCGGCGGCGAACCGCTGCTGCATCCCGACATCGATGCGCTGTTGCTCAGCGCGAAGCATGATCTTCACTTCAGGCATCTCACCCTGCTCACTAACGCCAGCCTGCTCGATCAACACGAAGCAATGCTGCCCGCCGTCGATCGCCTTGTCATCAGCCTCGATTCCACCGATGCGGACGTGTGGCAGCAGATCATTCGCGCCGCGCCCGGCACCGCCCATACGATTCTGGGCAACATCCAAACTTATGCCGCGCGTCAACGCGAGTTCGGCTATGCCCTCGTCGTCAACTGCGTGCTGACGTCGCACACCGTCAGCAGCGCGCAAGCGATACTCGACTTTTGCATTCGGCACAACATTCTCGTGTCCTTCTCGCCGCAAGCCGTCAACAACTGGCCGCACTATGATTTGCTCGTCTCAAACGACTATCGCGCCTTCGTGCAGAACCTCATCGATCGCAAGCGGGCCGGCGCGCCGATTCTGGGCAGCCTGGCTTATCTGCGCACACTGCTCGATTTTCAGCCGTATGCGTGCTATCCGCTGTTGGTGCCGCGTGTGATGCCCAACGGCGATCTGGTCTATCCCTGCCGCCCCATCGAACAGGGTCACGTCGAGCGCGGCGGGCGGCCCTGCAATCTACTCGAAGTCGATTCGTGGGACGCCGCCCTCAAAATCGCGCTGGACGAATACGGCCAGCCGCCGCAGACCTGCACCAGCTGCTTTCAACAGTGCTTCGCGGAAACGTCGCTGCTGCAAGGCAGACCACTATCGCTCTTGCGCGAACTGACTTTCTCGGCGTCACGGCGCGGCTCCGTGTGGACTCATGCGCCGGGATAAGGGTGACGAGTGACAAGTGAAAATAGATTGAAAGACGACACGATGCTTCAACCCAACGACCTGATTCTCACCGGCAAATACCGCATCGACGCGCCGATGGGCGAAGGCGCGTCGGCGCGCGGTCAGAGCGTCACGTCGGCGGGGAGATGCAACCGCTTCAACCACGCAATATCATCGAAGTCGGCGTCGAAACTGGCAATCGCGGGGATCGAGCGTTCGCGGCAGGCGAGGGCTATCAGGGCGTCGTTGAAGTTCAATGCGCCCGAGGTGGAGCGGATCAAATCCAGCACGGTCGGATACAGGCGCGGCACATCCGGCAACAGCCACGTAATGGTTTCGATGGGGGCATGTCTGGCGGCTCGATCGAGCAGCGTTGCGACATCGGCCCCCCGGCCTTTCTCGTGCAAGCGGCGGACAGCGGCGCTGATCGCTTCGGCGACTACACAATCCGTATACAGCAACTCGACGCCGACCTTTTGCAGCGCGCCGTGCAACGCCAGGGCGGGCGCGTGCCACACGTCACGCGGGTTGATCAGGCCCACCAGCACAGAGGTATCGATGAGGACTTGCACCATTACACCTCGTCGTATAATGCTTCCGTGTCAGCCAACGCATCGCCGTCATAGCCGTCTGTCGCCAAATTCAACCAGTTGTTCAGGCTGGCGGCGGGCAGGGCCACGGTGGGGTATTCGTAGACGGGTCGCTCGGCCACCAGTTTCACGGTCTGGCCGCGCCGGGCCTGATCTCGCAAGAATCGTAGAAATTGTTCGGCGACGGGTAAGCTGTCCGGCGGCAGATCAGCCAGTAACGCTTGAAGCCGCTCAGCGGTGGAAGTTAGAGCCTTCACGATAAGCCTCCTTTCATCCGGTCAAATTGATTGTATGCCGAAACCTGCTGGCCTGCAAGAGTCATCACTCGTCACTCATCATGCCTCATCAAGATCACTCAGACGTTCTCATCATCGGCGCCGGCCTGGCCGGACTGACCGCCGCCCTGTACGTGGCCGAGCGCGGCCTGAAGCCGATCGTGCTGGAAGCGAATCCGCAGTACGTGGGCGGGCGCGTCGGCGGCAACGACACCGTCGAGTTGGAGCATCGCGGGCAAACGTGGCGCTTTCGCGGTGAGCACGGCGTGCACGGCATCTGGTCGCCGTATCGCAATTTGCAGGCGATGCTGACACGCCACAATCTGCGCCCCACTTTCATCCCCGCGCAGGAAGAAAACTGGATCTATCGCTACAGCAATGGCCGCGTCAAAATGGCCGCCGTCGGCAGCGCCTTGCGCAACAGTTGGATTCCCGCGCCGCTGCATTATCTGGCCTTGTTCATTCGCCCGCGCTTCCTGCAAATGCTGGACATCCGCGACGCGCTGTCGCTGATCGAAGTCTGGTACAGCCTCGTCTTCGCCCTCGGCGTCGATCCTTTACGCGAGGATCAGCCGCTGGAAGATCAATGGCTTAGCGATTTCACGCAGCACTGGGCGCCGGCGCTGCGCGCCTTCATGATCGGTCTCATTCGCAACGGCCTGTCCGCGCACCCCGAAGAAATTCCGCTGTCGGGCTTCATCGCCTTCATGCGCTTCTACACTCTGCTGCGCCGCGACACGTGGGCGTTCTCGTATCTGCCTGCCGATGGCGGCACGAGTCTGGTCGAGCCGATCGCGCAGCGGATTCGTGATCTGGGCGGATCGATCGCGCTTGGTGCGAAGGTTACTCATCTCGAACAAGATCAAACTGCGTGGATTGCGCACACTCCGATCGGTTCGTTTGCAGCCCGATCGCTCATCCTGGCGACCGATAGCCCCAACACCCGATCGCTCCTGTGTGCCAGCGAGGCCACCGCGCCCATCGCCAACGATCTAGTTTTTCCACGCGGTATGCCCACGGCGATTCTGCGCTTCTGGTACGATCGCTTGCCGGACAACAAAATTGAAGCGGGCATCTTCAGCGGCGAGGTCGTCATCGACAACTATTTCTGGCTGCATCGCATACAGGATCAATACATCCGCTGGAGCAAAGCCACGGGCGGCAGCGCCATCGAGGTACACATCTACGGCCCGCCGGAACTGCTGGCCGAATCGGACGCGCTCTTGCTCACTCGCGCCGCCGCCGATGTGCAAGCCGCCTTCCCTGAATTGCGCGGCCATTTGATCCATCAGGTCATTCAACGCAACGATGCCACACACACGCTGTTTGGCCTGGGTCGCGCCGATCAGCATTTGAGCACCATCACGCCCTGGCCGGATGTCTACTGCTGCGGCGATTGGGTGCGACATCCGTCGCCCGCCTTCTTCTTGGAGCGCGCCTGCGTCACCGGCATTGCAGCGGCTAACGCCGTGTTGCAATCACACTCGCTCACCCAATGGCCGCTGCTGGACTACGCCAAACCTGAGTGGCCCGCGCGGCTGATCGAGAAGTTGATGCATGCGGGACGCAAAACGCTGCGTAAGACACGCAAGACGTGATGCGTGGTGCGTGGTGCGTGACGAGTAACGAGTGACGAGTGATTCGCTGACCCGCTTTATCGCTGACTCGCTTCATCGCCGACAGGATGACACCATGATCGTGATTATCAACGGCCCGCTGGGCGTGGGCAAAACCGAAACGTCGTGGAAGTTGATCGAGCATTTCGATAAAGCGATCATGCTGGATGGCGACCATGTTGTAGCGGCGCACCCGTTTGAAATCTATAACGACGCGCGCATCGATTATCTGTATCAGACCATGACCCACCACATCGAGTGGCATGCGGCGCACGGCTACCACAACTTCGTCATCAACTACGTTTTTGAAGAGCCGGAGTCACTGGCGAAGTTGCGGCACTTGCTCTCAGTTTACGACGATGTGACCTATGCCTTCCGCCTGACGTGCGCGCCCGATGAAATCGAGCGCCGAATTCGGGCGCGGAATGCTGCGCAGCACCGATCCCGCCGGGCTGCGCTGGGAGTCCAATCGTTTCCGCGAACTCATCGCCATTCAAACCGAGAATGCTCAACGCGGCGATCTGGGCTTCGCGATCGATACGACGGCTCTTTCGATCGACGAGGCGGCTGATGCCATCTGGCGCAACATCACCGAGGAAGTCTCGCTCGCGCCCTACGATCCGCAGTGGGCGGATCGATTTGAGACGGAAAAACAGGCCATTCAGGCGGCACTGACCGATCGGGTGGTGGCGGTGCACCACATTGGCAGCACGGCCATTCCCGGCCTGGCGGCCAAACCCGTGATCGACATCATGCTCGTCGTGCGGCAGTTGACCGACTTCTTGAACTGCATCGCGCCTTTGCAGGGCCTGGGCTACTCGTTTATTGATTATCCCCAGAACATCGATCGCAAGTTCTTTCGCAAAGGTCAACCGCGCACGCATCATTTGCATATCGTCGCGCAGGACAACGCCGAACTGCGCGATCACCTGCTCTTCCGCGACACGCTGCGTGCCGATGCGGCCTTACGCGATGAGTACGCCGCTTTGAAATATGATCTCGCCCATCGCTTCAAGACCGATCGCGCCCATTACAGCGACAGCAAAACGCAGTTCGTGCGCCGCGTGATTGAGGCAGCAACGATTCGCGGCGAATGAATTCGCAGCAACGACCACACGAAGTCGGCCTGCGCCGACTAGCCGACGGAGGTCGGCTTTGTGTTTCTGTTGGTGCAGTTTTAACTGCCGTATAATCTGTGTCCTAACCGATCACTCCCCGCACAATCAACAACCCGCCGAAGACGGCCAGCACCCCGATGCTGATCACCAACATCCCGCGCACGATCCGCGGCCCCAGCCGCCGCGCAAAATGAAACACCGCGATCAGCGCAATCTGCAGGCCGATGAACACGCCATACATGCCGATCAGGAACGCGCCCGCATGCAGCACGGATTGATCGAGCGCGCCCAGTAATATCGGGCCGCCCACCAGCCCCCAGAACAGGTACGGATTGGGATTCAGGAAATTCATCGTGATCGCTCGCCGCAGCAATCTCCATGGGCTAACCTGGTCGTCAACCTCGTCATACTTCTGTCCCGCGCCAATACGCCATTGCCGCCACAACCCCCACGCCAGATACAGCACGTACAGGCCGCCCACCAGACTGAGGATGCGGCTGGCGCCGGGCGGCAATTGCTTCAGCACGATCAAGATCAACAGCACGATCGGGAAGTCGGTCGCCAACGGCGCAAACACGATCGGGAAACTGCGCTTGAACCCGCCGATCAACGTTTGCGAGATCAAGAACGTCTGCATCGGTCCCGGCGAGGCCGCCGCCGACACGCCCAGCGCCGTGCCCTGCACAAACAACGTCCAGATCACCATGTCCATAAATTCGATCCCATCCAACAGAGTGGTACAATCATAATCCGCGCGCGTGGTTGGGGCAAGCCCCGCCGCGCCGATCTTGATCGACAAGGATTGAAGATGACCCCTTCCGACTTCCAACACAACCTGCAGAAGTACGCCGAACTCATCGTGAAAGTGGGCGTGAATTTGCAACCCGGCCAGCGCCTGGCCGTCATCGCCGACTTGAAGGCCGCGCCGCTGGTGCGACTGGCCGCCGCGCACGCCTATCAACTGGGCTGCCGTTTCGTCGATGTGATCTGGGACGATGAAGCCATCATGCTCAGTCGGTTTCAAGACGCGCCGCGCGATTCGTTTGAAGAGTTTCCCGATTGGAAGTCCAACGCCCTGACGGAATACGGCCAGCGCGGCGACGCGCTCCTGTCCATCACCAGCGCCGATCCCGATTTGCTGGCCGGGCAAGACCCGGAACTGATCGACATCGCGCAGCGCACGCGCGCCCGGAAGAGCCGCGGCTATTCTGAACTGGTCTCGCGCAGCGCCATGAACTGGGCCATTGCCGGTTATGCGGGTCCGGCCTGGGCAGCCAGAGTCTTTCCAGATACTGCACCCGATCAACAAGTCGATCGCCTGTGGGACGCCATCTTTGACGTCTGCCGCATCAAGCACGCCGATCCCGTGGCGGAATGGCAGCAGCACGTGCGCAATCTGAATCAGCGCAGCGACTACCTCAACGCCAGACGTTACGCGGGCCTGCATTACACCGGCCCCGGCACCGATCTCACCATCGGGCTGGCCGACGGCCACATCTGGAAAGCGGGCGCGACGCGCAGCCTGACCGGCATCGATTTCGTCGCCAACCTGCCCACCGAAGAAGTCTTCACTTTGCCCAATGCGCCGCAAACGCACGGCCACGTGTCTTCCACCAAACCGCTCAGTTATCTGGGCGCGCTGATGGACGACTTCACGCTGACCTTTGAGAACGGGCAGGTGGTCAAGGCCGTGGCCGCGCGCGGCGAAGACATTCTGCGCAAGATACTGGCTACCGACGACGGGGCCACGCGCCTGGGCGAAGCCGCGCTGGTGCCGCATCGCTCACCCATTTCGCAATCCGGCCTGCTCTTTCACAACACCCTTTACGACGAAAACGCGGCCTGTCATCTGGCGTTGGGGCGCGGCCTGCGCTTCACCGTGCAAGACGGCGACACCCTCACCGACGATGAATTTACGGCGCGCGGCGGCAACCTCAGCAACATCCACATCGACTTCATGATCGGTTCCGGGCAGATCGATATTGACGGCTACCTTGCTGACGGCTCGATCGAACCCGTGCTGCGTCAGGGCGAGTGGGTGTTTGCGGTCTAACCCGCGCCCCGATTGACCCACGCGGCCCAACCGGCCCGTCGTTGAGCCAGAAACCGACCGCCAGCGCCGCGCCAGAGGTCAATCCGGCTGGAGACCGACCGCTAGCGCCGCGCTAGAGGTCAACCCGGCTGCGGGACAAGTGTTAACGCCGCGCCAAGGGTCGATCCGGCTGCGGGACAAGGGCGGGCGTCGTGCCCGGGGTCAATCTGGCTGCGGGGCGAGGGCGGGCGTCGCGCCCGGGGTCAGTCCGGCTGCGGGGCGAGGGCGGGCGTCGCGCCCGGGGTCAGTCCGGCTGCGGGACGAGTGCCAGCGCCGCGCCAGGGGTCGATCCGGCTGCGGGACGAGGGCGGGCGTCGCGCCCAGAGTCAATCCGGCTGCGGGACGAGTGCCAGCGCCGCGCCCGGGGTCAGTCCGGCTGCGGGACGAGGGCGGGCGTCGTGCCCGGGGTCAATCTGGCTGCGGGGCGAGTGCTAGCGCCGCGCTAGAGGTCGATCCGGCTGGAAACCGAGGCCGATGGAATCGCCGTTGACGCGAGATGAGCGCGGGGCTATACTGGGCACATCGTCACGGCGTGTTCACGACGCGCCAACACGATCTAGAGATTCCGTCTAATCACTCCGTGTGGGGTGTTATATGGAAAGTTTCCATATAATCAATAGTTGGGCGGCTGCCCACAGACTGTCACAAAGGCTATGATCAAATGAGAATCAACGGCACTCAAATCACACTTCTTGGATTAGCATTTGCTGCTGGAGCCCTCATAGTTTGGATTCTAATCTCAGTTGTAGGTGCAAAGCCATCTCAAGTCACCGTCGGACCAATTTCATTTGGAGTTCCATCGGAAGCCACTTCTGCCTCAACTACTACCGATATAATTGCTGGCAAGTGGACTGGAACTATAAGATCAGTCATTGGCGAGAATTTCTCAACACAAATTGATCTATCACTCAAAGCAAATTGTACTCGTGGCAATATATGTGGAACCTATTCTGCACCCTCATTGGGCTGTTTTGGTGATCTCTTATTGAAAGAGATCGACAGCGAGACATTCGTTTTCATTGAACATAGAGTCGGTGATGGAGATTCTTGCGCAACGGGCGGTTATGAGCATATTTATCTTGTCAATAAAGATTCTTTGTCATGGGCCTATAGCAATCCAGGAGAAAGCCCAATGTCTAGCGGCATTTTGAAACGACAGTAGGAATCATCTTAAGGGCACTTGTAGGTCGCACCCATTGTTCGGACAAATTGTTGCATCGCCGCCCAACACGGCGTCCCCCAGAAGATGGGGATTTCATGCAGCGGGCCGACAACGGACTTTGAATCGGACAAACGGACAGAAGCGGATGCGCGCTCGGCTGATGTTTTGCAGACTCGGGCTGAGGTCGGCAGGCAACGCACTTGTTCCGCAGGCAGCGCCCAACACGGCTTGCACCCGACCGCCGATCATGCCGGCGTTGAGCGTTACGGCTGACCATCGGCAGTTGGGTCGGTGGCGGCGGGTGAAGCCGGGGCCGTTGGGCGCATTCTCGCTTCAACGGTCGCAAATACTGGAGGCGGCATGAAGTTGCGGTATTTTTCTTACATTGCTGAACAGTCCTTCAAAACATCACCAAGTGGCGACCGCTTGTTTTACTATTTTGGCGGGGTGTGGTCAAGGCCATATATCATTCCTAATGAGGAAACGGAAAAACGCCTCTTCAAAAAGCGGCTATGGGTGTCGCGCATATTTATTGGGGCCTTAATTCTTGGTCAACCATTTCTTTTTGTGGCTGTGCCCAATCTCCTCACCGTCCCACAATGGTGGATTCTCTATCTTATCGCAGTGGGACTCTTATCATGGCTGGTCAACTGGTTGGCCTTCCGAAGGGAACTGCCGCTCCTCAAACGCGCGAACCAACGCCTTTCGCTACTTAGTTATTTTCGTGACACGGCCAGACGACATAGCAAATTCTGGCTTTTCCTCGGTTTTGTTATTTGTATTGGATTTGTTGTGGCTGGGCTTTGGATGGTGGCGACTGAACACAGTGCTTTTATAGGTTGGGTTAATATCATCTTCTTTGGTCTGTGCGCAATCGCATGGGGGTACTCCCTCTATTTGAAATCGACTACGCCGACAACTGATGATGTCTCTGAGCGCAAGACCGAAGCTTAACATGGCGTGCAGCGGGCTGACAACG